>CAZLNX010000053.1:0-23831 GCA_964560795.1 uncultured Anaerolineales bacterium
AGATACCCTTTCCTTAGAATATCTCTAAATCCTTTGCCCACTGGCGGTTTTCGTTATACCATTCAATCGTTCGGTGGATGCCATCTTCCAAGCCAACGGCAGGCTCCCATCCTAATCGTTCCCCGGCCTTGGTGACATCTGCCTGGTTGGCTTTCATATCCGCCTTAGGGAAGGGGTGATACTGGATGTTCGCTTCACGACCAATGCGTTTCTCCATCAAGTTTATTAAGCCATTCATTTCAATCACTTCATGGCCACCCAAGTTGAAAATCTCAAAACTAACCGGCTTCAAACTTAGTATCACACCACGGGCAATATCATCGATATAGGTAAATCCGCGTGATTGGGTGCCATCACCATTAAGTTGCAGTGTCTCGCCCTCTGTAATCCAGCGAATGAATCGAAAAACGGACATATCCGGGCGACCTGCAGGCCCATAGACCGTAAAGAAGCGCACGATACTAACATCGATATCATAAAGATAATGATACGCATGCGCCATGGCTTCGGCGCCTTTTTTGCTGGCAGCATACGCTTGAAGCGGCCGGGCACTGTCTGCGTCTTCAGGGGTTGGCAAGGGTGCATCTGCACCATAAATGCTGGATGTTGAGGCCAAAATAAATTTGGAAATCTTTTGCCGCTGGCACAGTTCCAGAAGGTTTAGCGTGCCGGTGACATTGGTATCAACATAAACCCAGGGATTCTCCACGCTTGCACGCACTCCTGCACGCGCAGCAAGGTTGATGACAGCATCCAAAGGTTGATCGTTCAACATTAAACGTTCAACATCATCCCATTTACTAATATCCATTCTATGGAATGAAAAACCATCTCGATCTTGAAGCTGCTTCAAACGGAACTCTTTCATACGCACGTCGTATGCATCGTTCATGTTATCGATGCCCACAACGGTATGGCCAGCGTCTAATAGCATTTCAGCGACGCGAGCAGCGATGAATCCAGCAACGCCTGTAACCAAATAATTAGCCATAATCTCACTCGACTTTCATTTCTTACTATAATACGGCAGAACGCCGACCGCAGTCGATTCTGAATATTTCAGAGCAGCGGTCGGCGGTCTATGGCAAATAGTTTACTATTACAGCCGCTCAACCTTAGGATTATTACGTCCCAAATCACCTAAAGCGTTGCGCGTATCAACAATACATGTAGCAGCATCCAGGATGGCGTTGTAATCGTAGTTGCTGTGGTTAGTGATAATGACAACACAATCGGAATCTCGAACAGCGTTCATTAAATCTGTGACGCTCTCCAACTCGAATTCTTCTTCCTTGATGCTCGCAATATAAGGGTCGTGATAACTCACATCAGAACCACTCTGCTCTAACAGGCCGATGACATCAAGCGCTGGCGATTCGCGCATATCGTCGATGTCGGGCTTGTATGCCGCACCCAAAACTAAAATCTTGCTATCCTTTAATGGCTTGCCCAATTCATTTAGCGAATCTTGCACTTTGCGGACAACATAACGAGGCATGCCAAGGTTAATTTCGGAAGCCAGTTCAATGAAACGCGCCGTGTAATTTAGAGACTTGAGTTTCCAGGAAAGATAGAGCGGGTCAATAGGTATACAGTGTCCGCCCAAGCCAGGACCTGGGGTGAACTTCATAAAGCCAAATGGTTTGGTCGCAGCGGCATCGATAACTTCCCAAACATCGATCCCGAGGCGATCACACATTACAGCCAATTCGTTGACCAAGCCAATATTGATCATGCGGAAGGTGTTCTCAAGCAATTTGGCCATTTCTGCCACTTCCGAAGATGAAACAGGAACAACCGTTTCGAGGGCACCACGATACCAACTAGAGGCTACTTCCGAGCAGTCTTCCGTGATACCACCAACCACCTTGGGGGTATTAATTGTGGTCCAATCTTCGCGACCAGGATCAACACGTTCGGGTGAAAATGCCAAGAAGTAGTCTTCGCCCACAACGAGGTTATTCTCTTCACCCAACTGAGGCAAGAGAATTTCTCGCGTTGTGCCAGGATACGTCGTCGACTCAAGCACCACGACCATGCCAGGGTGCATATATTTCGCCAGTTCACTGGTCACCGAGAGAATGAAAGATAGATCTGGGTCGCCGGTCTTTCGCAATGGAGTCGGCACACAAATGCTGACAGCGTCTGCTTCAGCCAACGCCGAGAAATCAGCAGTCGCTTTAAGTTTTCCATTTTTCACTAAAGTTGCAACCACTTCAGTAGGCACATCCTGAATATAGCTTTCACCTTGTTCCAGTTTCTCAATTTTTCGTTCATCAGGGTCAATTCCAACTACATTGAATCCCGCTTCAGCAAAAACTGCGGCAAATGGTAAGCCAACATATCCTAATCCCAGAACTGCAACGCTGGCAGTCTTATTTTGAAGTTTCTCTATTAGAGCTTTTTTTGTTTTCATAGTTTTTCTTTCACATAATTTGATATTGAATAGAATCCAAATTAAACCATAAATCGAATTTTTCCCCACTCTGACTTAAATCATCAAAACATGCTAAGTTGTTTTGGCTCCGATGTTTCTTCTGGCGCGTTTGTCTCTAATTCTGGTGCGCTTTCCGCGGAGGCAATCAATTTTGGTAATTGAGTGAAATCACTTTCTACAACGGAGCGCAAAGAAGGTTGGTGCAGTGCCGCAGCTGGGTGATACATGGGCACAACTAAGCGCCCCTTTATTCGCATGGCATTGCCATGAATTTCACTAATTTTGGCGTTCGGAATGAATTTCTCCATCGAGAAACGCCCTAATGTCACTATCACTTTGGGGTTAATAGCCTGGATTTGCCGCTCTAAAAAACCATCACAAGCAGCTAACTCTTCAGGGCGCGGATCACGATTTCCTGGTGGGCGGCATTTCACAACATTACCAACAAAAACTTGTTCACGCCGCATATCCACAAGTTCTAATAATTCATCCAAGAAACTCCCTGCAGCGCCAACGAAAGGTTTGCCTTGTTCATTTTCATGAAATCCTGGTCCTTCTCCAATGAACATGATTTCAGCAGAAGATGACCCATCGCCAGGCACTCCATTCTTGCGCGAAAAATACAGCTCGCACTTTTGGCAGACTTGAACTTCCTCAGCGACTTTAGCAAGGATTTCATCGGAATTCATGAATTGTTTTCTCCTTCAATCAATGTGAGAGAGTAATTTATCACCCAGGGATTGGTTCCCCGTGATGGAGATACATAGGCGACAATGTCTCGGGGCTATCAACATCCCCAGCCTTCCAGCGCTGCCAGGCTAACTCCGCAAGGATCGCTGGCCGGCGAACTGAATTGGCAGGAGTTGCCAGAATGACATTCTTATACTTCCGACTCAACCGTTGGCGAGCTTCTTCATTGAGTTCACCACAAATCAGAGTTGGTTCTCGAATGCTTTCAGCAAATTCATCAATGGTCAAATTTTCAAGCCTGCCTGTTGACTCCCACTCATCGCCCACAACCTGATACCAGCCCACAGCCAGTCGTTTTCGCCCAGCAACCAACACCGCTGCCATTTTTCTGTCCAATAAAGGTTGTGAAGCAGCCACAATATCAAGTGTCGGGATGCCAACAATGGGGAGGTGTTCGCTGAATGCCAGCCCTTTTACTAATGCCAATCCAATACGCAAAGCCGTAAACGAACCTGGGCCTGTTGCCACGCCCAACGCACTCAATTCCCCCACAGTGATACCAGCCTTTTCAAGCATTGCATCTACTGCTGGGGCAAGCTCTACAGTATGGTAACTATGACTGCTCCAGGTCATCTCAGCTAAAACCCGGCTACCATCATATAAAGCAATCCCTACCATCCGAGTGGATGTATCTACAGCCAATAGCATTACGGAACTCCAAAAATCTGATTTCGGAAACTTTGCAACAAACCCTGGTTATATTCACCCTTTGCGGAGATTAGAAACTGCCGCTGGGTTTCATCCAGCCATTCCAGGTTTATCCAAAAACGCTCTTCGGGCAGAGCATCTTTAATTCTGTCGGCCCACTCAATTACCAGAGGGCCCCGTTCCATCATGCCATCCAAATCTAAATCAATGGCTTCCGCGGACCCACTCAAGCGATAGGCATCCAGATGATAGAGTTGTTGTTCATCAAGCCGACGATAAACATTGACCAGCACGAATGTAGGACTGGAGACCGGATCTAATGAACCCCAACCGGCAGCAATGCCTTGCATCAGCGTTGTTTTTCCCGCTCCTAAATCCCCAACCAGCCCAACCACATCACCTGATCCCAAAAAGGCGCCTAAACGCATACCTACGCGACGCGTCTGCTCTGTACTCCGGCTGATAAATTCCAGGGAATTGGGATCGAGGATGGGGGACATACGATTGCGATTATAAGTCGGTTTTTGATACGCGTGAAGATCGTGGAGTGTGAAGCGGTGAGGGGAGAGTGCGGAGAGTGAAGCATAGAGCATATTATGAGATGGATATCGCTCTCCGCTCCACTCTCAACGCTAAACTACAAAACGGTTAACTTGGCTAATGAGGCGACTACCCGCTTCAAGCCAATATCTTCAAAGAAAATATCAACTATCTCTTCATTGTCTTCAATCTTGCTGTTCAGCACCATGCCTTCCCCCCAGGCTGGGTGATCAACACGCATCCCCGGCGAGTATTCCTGCTCAATAACCTGCTCCGTGACTTCTGGCGACTCCCATTTCTCTGGGCGGAAAATCGATGATCGCGATCTTCGCTGCCTTCTCTCGGAGAAATCATCATCGATCAGCGACATGGGAATATCATCCAAATAGCGTGAAGGCTCCGCAGGCTCTGTGTAGCCAAAGTTAAATCGGTTAAGTGAATGCAGCAGATAAAGTGAATCTTCTGCTCGGGTGATACCAACATACAACAATCGGCGTTCTTCCTGCATCGCTTCGGGATCATCAAAAGAGCGGATATGGGGCAGTGTGCCATCGTTCAGCCCTACGATGAAAACCACAGGGAATTCCAAGCCTTTGGCAGCGTGCAAAGTCATCAACGTGGGCACATTAGCACTGGCATCGAGCGTGTCTTGATCCGATACCAGAGCGACATCTTCCAAAAAGGCTATCAAGCTCTTATCGTTGTAATCCGCTGCCAGGCGGCGGAACTCCATGACATTCTCCCAACGCTCGGCACCTTCATCGCTGCCATCTTCAATATAGGTGCGGTAAGAAATATCTTTAATAATTTGATCCATCAGCTCAAGAGGCGATAACTCGTCCCTGAGATTACACCAGTTCGAGAGCATTTTTCCAAATGGAGAGAGGGTTGTTCGGACTCTGTTCGGGAGGGCTTCCCAATGCTCGGACTCGGCACCCACCCCGAGGTCAAGAAGGACATCCCCTGGGGAAAGGTTCAAACTCTGGGCAAGAGTGCGCAACGTAGCAATCGTCTTTGTCCCAATTCCACGTCGCGGCGTGTTGATCACCCGCAGCATGCTGATCTCATCTTTAGGGTTATGCGTCAAACGCAGGTAAGCCAGAATATCCTTGATCTCACGGCGACCATAGAAGCGCTGCGCGCCGACTAACTTATAAGGCAAGTTCACAGCCAGAAAAGCTTCCTCTAAAATACGCGATTGGGCATTGGTACGGTACATGACTGCAAAATCACCCGGTTGTGTGCGCTTCGAAGCAACGGACCGTGCAATTCGCTCTACCACAAACGATGCCATTTCACGATCATCGTACAACTCACGCAGCATTATCTTTTGCCCCGTGCCGCGCTCCGTGAAGAGCTTTTTCTTTGTGCGATGAGGGTTGCCGTCGATTATGGCCATGGCCGAATCGAGAATAGTCTGCGTAGAGCGGTAATTCTGTTCGAGCAAGATAATTTGTGCGCTGGGGAAATCTTCATCGAAGCGCAAAACATTGCGGAAATCTGCGCCGCGCCACCGATATATCGATTGATCGGGGTCGCCTACGACGAAAATGTTTTTGTGGAAAGAAGCCATATGTTTGAGCAGCACATACTGTGCCATGTTGGTGTCTTGGAATTCATCCACCAAAATGTGTTCATAGCGGCGGGCGTAGCGCTCACGGACAGATGGATTCTCTTCAAGAAGGAATGCTGTCCACAAGAGCATATCGTCAAAATCGACCGCATTACTAGCTAACAAGGTTTGCTGGTAGCGCAGGTACACTCGCTTAACAACTTCATCCCGGTAGGTTTGAACGGGGAAATCCTCCGCGAAGAGCAGTTCATTCTTGGCACGAGAGATTGAAGCATGGACTCCATGAGGGCGGTAGCGCTTATCGTCGAGATTCAAATCTTTGATAACTTGCTTGACTACTCGTATCTGATCATCGGCATCAAAAATTACATAGTTCGAGTCAAAAGGCAAATGATCTGCTTCACGACGCAGGATCCTCCCACAGGTAGAATGGAACGTCCCCAGTGTAAGGCCGCGACCTCGTTCCCCTAACATTCCGCTCACTCGATCCCCCATTTCTCGAGCAGCTTTATTTGTAAATGTCACCGCTAAAACATGATAAGGGCGTATTCCCATTTGACCAATCAAATAGGCAATTCGCTGCGTGAGAACGCGCGTTTTTCCAGAGCCAGGACCGGCTAAAACCAACACCGGACCGGTACCCGCCATGACAGCTTGTTGTTGTTGAGCGTTGAGATCCCTGAGAAAATCCATGCGAGGGATTGTATCCCCGCGACTTTGGTT
The DNA here is from genome assembly GCA_964560795.1 of uncultured Anaerolineales bacterium. GTDB lineage: Bacteria > Chloroflexota > Anaerolineae > Anaerolineales > UBA11858 > NIOZ-UU35. Next base: position 6,672 of record CAZLNX010000053.1, read on the forward strand.
TGACAAGAAGTTTGAGCATAGGAGTGGGGAAGCAAGGATGCTGGGGGGATTTCACTCCTACTCCCAAGCCCCCTTGCTCCCTTGCGCTACTTCAAAACGTTGTCAATCACAAATCTCCGCGCTACAATCAGACCATGGATATTGCATCGAATTGGGGCCTGTTAGGCCATGAATGGGCAGTTGATTTATTGCAGGGTCATCTCTCAAACGACCGCACACGGCATGCTTATCTGATCACAGGGCCGCAGGGAATTGGACGAAGGACTCTGGCACTGCGCATGAGTCAGGGGTTGAACTGTAAAGAACCTATTGCACCTGGCATCCCATGCCTTTCATGCCACACTTGCCAGCGCATTGAGCGAATGCAGCATCCCGATCTCATCGTTGTAGAAGCGGAATCAGCTGGCGGGACGCTCAAAGTAGATCAGGTACGAGAATTACAACGTGGGTTATCGTTAGCTCCTTACGAAGCTCCCTATAAAATTGCTCTGCTTCTCCGTTTTGAAGAGGCGAACCCCAATGCCGCTAATGCGCTGTTGAAAACTTTGGAAGAACCGCCTCCCCAGGTAATTATCTTCGTTACCGCGCAAGATACAGAGTCTTTGCTGCCAACCGTCGTTTCGCGCTGCGAAGTGATTCGGCTGCGCCCTATTTCCATTGATGAAGTCAGCCAGGGTATCCAAACCATGTGGGACATCCCAGCAGATGAAGCAAAATTATTGGCTCATCTCTCTAACGGGCGGCCAGGGTTTGCCCAATGGCTTTCTACAAACCCCGAACAACGCGAACAGCGCAGCGCATGGCTCGCAGAGCATCAACATCTCCTAACCGCAAACCGCACCGAACGCTTCCGATTTGCTGAAGCCCTGGCAAAAGACAAGGTAGAGTTTATACAGGTCATTCATACCTGGCTGTCGTTGTGGCGCGATGTGATGCTTAAGACCAGTGGGGCTAACACACCCATCACAAACCTGGATTGCGAAACTATGATCGATGAGCTAGCAAACAAGCTTACCTTGGGCACAGCAAAACAGATGGTACGCAATCTAGAACAGACATTATTCCGCCTTCAACGTAATACCAACAACCGCCTGACGGCCGAAGTTCTACTACTAAATCTTCCTTCTATTCATTAATTTCAGTACATCACGATTTGTCATTCTGAGCGAAGTGAAGAATCCCCGCTCGAAGAGCGGGAGACCCTTCGTTCCACTCAGGGTGACACAACTTTCGTGATCTACTGAATTTTCGAGAATCAATAAAATAATATAAAATTGCTAACGATTAGCAAATTGTGGGGTTATAATGTACAAGTTCGCTAGCCTCATACTACCCACCATTGGAGGAGAAGTTATGAAGAAGTTTATTTGGATTGCCTTGATCGTTTTGAGCCTGGCCATCGCCCAGATCGCTTGCAAGACCGCTGCAGAAAGGCAGGCTGAAAGCACTCAAGAAGCTGCCGCAGCTGCTAAAGCTGCTGAACCCACTGAACCAGAAGTTGCTGAAGCTGCTGAAGATGCTGCCGAGGAAGAAGTTGTTGAGGTTCCTGCAGATTCCCCTGAAGGAATATTCCTAGCAGCCATGGAAGGGATCGAAACGGATGTCTTGCCCTTCATCGAGGGAATCCCCGTACCTGATGATGGTGCTGTCTCCATGGAAGATCACACACGCATGGATTTTGTCACTTCGATGTCAATAGATGATTGCGCTCAGTTCTATCGTGACACGTTCTCAGGCTTGGGGCTGATTGAAATTGAAGAATTGTCTGATAAAACTGATTTTAGCGAAACTGTGATATTCGGCGGCTATCCACAAGGAAAGGCAATTCGGGTAAAAATCTCTAATTTATCCCAGCTTTCAAGGAATATTAAGGTCCATATTCTCGAACCGAACGATCTCTAGCCAAAATCAATTGTCTTTGAAAAGCTGAGGAAAATTCACCTCAGCTTTTTTTATTATCTTGAAACCAAATTTTTCCCACTGGTAACAGTCCAACACCCTGATTGTTCCCTCTTCAATATGCTATACTAGGCTGGAGAAGAGAAACCCCAATGGTTACATCAATCGCAAGCGAGTATACATCCACGCAGGAATCGCTAGAACTGCTATACCACATCAGTCGAGAGATTGCTTCTACGCTCGACCTGACTGTTGTTCTCCAGCGTGTGCTTGCTCTCTCTATGAGAACAATCGGTGCAGTTAGCGGTAGTATTATCGTTGTTAACGATGAGGGAAATCCAGTCGAATCCACAATTATCTACGAAGACACAATCTTAGATCATTCCACAGAACAAATCCGATCTCTTCTAGAAGGTGGGTTAGCCGGTTGGGTAGTGAACAATCGCCAGCCAGCACTCGTGCTAAACACGAATCGTGATGAGCGCTGGGTCAAGCGGTCTACGCAATCTGATGGGAAAGAAAAAGCAAAATCATCCATTAGTGTGCCATTCATTGCTCGTGAACAACTTGTCGGAGTAATCACCTTATCTCACCCTGTACCGCTATTCTTCACCGATGAACATCTGGCTTTAGTTCAAGCAATTTCGGATCAGGCAGCCATCGCAGTGATGAATGCCCGCCTGTACGAAACGAGTCAGCAACAAGTTTTGTTGATGGGGGCTTTAGCAAAAAGCGCGTCTTCCATCACATCTTCTTTGCACCTCGAAGATGTACTAAATCGCATTCTCGAACAAATCAGCCAGGTTCTCAATGTAGCTGCCGTCTCATTGGCATTATTAGATGATGCGAAGGAATCCTTAGTTTTCTATGCAACGACTGCCAACGCAGATAAGATTCTGGGGAAAAAAATTGCTGTTGGCCAGGGAATTGTGGGCTGGGTAGCCGAACACAAACAAGGGATCATTGTTCCGGATGTGTCAGTTGATCCCAGGTTTTATGGACAAATCGACAAATCAACCGGTTTTGACACACGCTCCATTGCTTGTGGCCCTATTATCTCTGAGGGGGAAGTTATCGGCGTCTTGCAGGCTCTGAACCCTCTAGATGGAAGTTTTGGCCCCGATGCGCTAACCGTTCTCTCGGGTATCGGAAGCCTAGCCGGAACCGCTATCCGTCACGCCCAACTCTTTGAAGATCTCCAAGCTGCTCACAAACGCTACCGCGACCTGTATAACAGCAGTATCGATGCCATTCTTATCACTGATATGCGAGGCCATATCCTCGAGGTTAACAATCAAACCTTCGATTTCACCGGGTTTACAAGAGGGCAATTGCAACTCAAACACATCGGTGAAGTGCATGAAATAGATACAGACGAAATTGGTGAAAGTCTCGAGTATATCTCACCTACTGAAACCATCTCCTATGAATCCGAGTTAGTTACGTCCACCGAATCGATCATTCCCATCGAAGTTCACGTACATACTGTTCAGATCGAAGGAGTGTATCACCTTCAATGGACGTTCCGAGATATTACTGAGCGCAAAGAGCTAGATCAATTGCGAGACGACCTACTATCAATGATCTACCATGATCTTCGTTCGCCATTGGGCAATGTCTTATCCAGCCTTGATGTGTTGGAAAGCATCCAATCCTTTGATCATGACCCCACAATTCAATCCCTGTTTGAGATCGCTGTACGCTCAACAAAGCGTATCGAACGGCTGACAAATTCCCTGTTAGACATCAATCGCCTCGAGGCAGGACAACCTGTAACGAGCACCGCTCCAACTGAAGTAGAAAGCATCATCAACGCCTCAGTTGATGCCATTCTCCCCATTGCAAACAATAAGGATCAAGAAGTGTATATCCGCATCCAGGACGGAATACCACTCGCGGATGTCGACGAGAACATGGTTCAGAGGGTGTTGATCAACTTATTAGAAAATGCTGTTAAATATACACCACCCGAAAGCCATATCACTGTTGGGGCAGCTCAAACTGGTCAAGAGTTGTGCTTTTGGGTCGAGGATACTGGGCCAGGAATTCCTGAAGAAAAACGACCGACCATATTTGATAAGTACACTCGTCTCCACGGGAAAGGCGGACCGAAGGGCATTGGCCTTGGGCTGGCCTACTGCCGTCTGGCCGCAGAAGGACATGGTGGTCGAATTTGGGTTGATGCGGCAACACAAGGCGGTGCACGCTTTGCTTTCACGCTTCCCATCGCAGATGATGATTCCACATCTAGGTAATTAAAAAGGAGCATCTATGCAAGCTATTGCAGAGAATATTTACTATGAAGCTTCCTACGCAGGGGTAACGGTTGGGGCAATTACATTTCCCCAGGGAACTCTATTAATTGACTCTCCGCTGCGTTCAGATGATGCCCAAACCTGGAAATCCGTCCTTCTCACACAAAGCCGGGGGATGCACAAATTAATGGTTATTTTGGACATCCATGAAGACCGTACACTTGGTAGTCGGGCAATTGAATTTCCTATCGTAGCCCATGACCTGACGGCTGAAGCATTTCAAGAAAGAACAACCATTTTTAAAGGCCAGAATAACGAACGGGGGGCTGAATGGGAACATGTCCCGGAAGTCAGCGGAACACGTTGGGAGCGTCCCAATATCACATTCAATGAGTACATTAGCTTAAATTGGGGGCAATCGGAGATTCGAATAGAACACCACCCTGGACCCACACCGGGCGCGACATGGGTACACATCCCAGAAGAGAAAATTCTCTTTGTTGGAGATGCTGTAACACCAAATCAACCACCATTCTTGGCCAGAGCCGACCTTGATATCTGGCATGAAACGCTAAATCTACTGGCATCACGCCAATATGCTGATTACACGATAATCAGCGGCCGCGGAGGCCCAATCACCATCGATCAAATCCGCGATCAACGGAAATTTCTAAAATCTATCGACGGACGATTGAAAACCATTGCTAAACGAAAAGCTGATCCTGATGAGACGTTGAAGATGGTTCCAGCGTTAATGGATAAGCTTTCTTACCCATCTAAGATGAAAACCTTCTTCTTCCAGCGATTACAATTTGGCATCATGGAGTATTATGCGCGCCACTACGAGTAAAAGCTGGTTCAAATTTTTCTCATACAAAAATCCACATTATGACATCTTCAACTTACCTCCCTATTCTTGAATTGACGCGTGGAAGCATTGTCGAGTCGATTCATTTTGGCGCATTTGCCATTGTTGATTCCCATAATAATCTAATCGCCTCTCATGGTGACCCTAAGGCGACTTCATTTCTTCGGTCCGCTGCAAAGCCTTTTCAAGCGCTGCCACTTATCGAAAGAGACGGGCACCGTCATTGGGGCTTATCAAAAAAAGAAATCGCTGTAATATGCGCATCGCATGGCGGAACAGATGATCACGCTGACACGGTTCTTGGAATTCAGAAAAAGGTCAATGTCACAGATAACAATCTGCTATGTGGATCCCACCCTCCCCTTGATCCTGAGACATCATTTACGCTTCGGGCACAAGGGGTTGAACCCACACCCAAGAGACATAACTGCTCAGGAAAACACACCGGCATGTTAGCCCTGGCCCAATTAATGGATGTTCCCATGGCAGACTATATAAACCCGGAGCACCCCATCCAAAAGGAGATTAAACTCACCTTCAGCAGGATGTGCGGAATCGACCCCGAGGCTATTTCGATGGGCACCGATGGCTGTTCTGCTCCCAATTTTGCCATTCCACTCCAAAACACTGCCCTAGGATTCGCACGCATTTGTGATCCTCATGATCTTCCTGAGAAAAGAGCTGAAGCCTGCAGAACCATCACCGAGGCAATGACATCCCATCCTGATATGGTAGCCGGCCCAGGCCGATTTGATACGCATCTCATGGAAGCTGCTGAGGGTAAGGTTGTCGCCAAAGTAGGCGCAGAAGGATATTTCTGTATCGGCGTGATGCCCGGTGCAATAAACGATGATTCTCCTGGTATCGGCATTGCCATCAAAATTGCCGATGGCGATCTAAAAATCCGCGCCCGCCCAGCCGCCATATTAGAAATTCTCCATCAACTTGGCGTGCTCAATCAAACCCAACTGGAATCATTATCAACTTTTGGTCCCAGCTACGTTTTGAAAAATTGGCGCAAACTCGATGTCGGGGAACTCAGACCACTTATCACTCTGGAATAATTCACCACGATAAATAATGCAATTCACTGGCATTCGATATTGCCATCCATCAAATGAGTCATGAGAAATATCCGTAGATGGGTAAATAGTAACCAGCAAGCTAAAGAATTTTTGATTTTTGGAAGCATATATCTGTTCTTGGCTCTTATCAATTTGAGAGTGAAGCTATATTTGACTCCTGCATGGTTTGATGGAACACTAGAAAGAAACCACAACCTGCTTTTAGCATATCAATATACAAATAATGAACAATCGAGATTGCTTCAATTCTATATTCCTGAGGCTTTTCGATTTTTATTTGGTTTATCGATCCCTAGTGCCTACATTTTGCAAAGGTGGCTATTTCTATTTCTGGCGTTTATAGCTTTTCATTTCTTCTTACGGAAGTGGTTTGATGCAAAAACATCCTTTGCCGGGGTTCTGTTCCTCGCAAGTATCATGCCCTTGAGTTATTACAATCACCTCCAAGAAAGCGCACCTTTTCTCTTGCTGACTTTTCTCCTGGCTCTTTGGGCAATTCGTGAGCAACAAACAATCTGGTACGCAGTACTATTATTCATTGGTGCTTTCAATAATGAGACAATTCTTTCTCTGCCACTAGTTTATTTTTGTTATAACTTCAAACGTTTTGAAATTCGACATATCTTACGCCTTTCATTGAGAACCATTGGAATCTGTACGCCCGCATATATAGCCGCTGGAGTCATACGCTATATAAATCGCGACCGACCACACCTAGGAGGAGCCTGGCATTTGCCAGATAATATTGAAGGATTTTTAGGAAATATTAAATTCACACCCCTGGAATATTGGCAAGCTGAGTACCTTTATATCTTCTTTATTTTTGGTGCATTGTGGATATTCGCCTTCATCAATTACTCTAAAAAACCTCTATTCTTGCAAAGAGCTGTCCTTTTAATCCCAGTATTTCTAATTATTCATTTTCTGACAGGGATTATCAAAGAAGTTCGCCAGTTACTTCCTTTGATTTTTATCATTATTCCTATGGCACTTTTCTTTTTATTCCCTGATGATGCAGAGAATGTCAATGAACCAAAACAAAGTTAATAAAAACAGGTACATCATTGTGGGCTTGATCATTATTCAATTGGCGGCACTGGCAATTGTCTCCCTGGTTGGATATGAACTCTACACCGATTGGCACGATGATTCTCTAGAAATTTACTACGTGTACTCAACGAGATTTCTTGACGGCGAAATGCCATATCGAGATTTCAAGATGGAGTACCCCCCGCTAGCTCTGATAGCCTTCAGCTTGCCACACTTGATGGCACTCGGGAAAGAACTCAGTCTGGCTCAATACAAGAATTTTTATCTCTTTGAACATGTTCTGTTTAGTTTAGCAGCATCGATTATCGTACTAACTCTGTTTAAAAATTTACAGACAAGAAATCGCCGAATCGTAGAACCCATTGCTGTATTAACTATCGCTATGGTAATTTGCGCACCAATTATTCCCTGGCGCTATGATTTATTCCCTGCTCTACTGACCATACTCTCACTTTATCTCATCATCAACAAAAAACCTGTCGCATCAGGTATTTCCATAGGGATCGCGGTTGCAGCAAAACTTTATCCTGCAGTTTTGATTCCAATTTTCATGATTTATGCACTCGTAAAGAACGACCTGCGCTCTCTCAAACGGTTCGTCATAGGCGGGGGTATCAGTGTGATTACACTGATACCATTCATCATCCTCGCCCCTAATTCCTTCACTTCATTTCTCACCTATCACCAGGAACGCGGTTTGGAAATCGAAAGTGTAATGAGTGGACTCATTCTTCTAGGTAAAATGGCGGGCATCCTCCCTGCAAAGATTGTCTACAACTATACAGCATTTCACCTTTCATCACCTTATGCGGATATAATCCTGCGGTGGCTCCCCTATATTGCAATCACCCTGTTCGCGATAATATATGCAAGCTGTTACATCCAATTCAAAAAAGCGTTTAAAGCAAAAAACGAAATCCCCACAGACAGTTTACTTGCCTATTCTATTCTTGCCTTACTCATATTCATGGGAACAAACAAAGTTTTCTCTCCCCAATACATCATATGGATTTTACCTTTCTTTCCCTTGATGAGGCTTAGATATGCCAGTTTATTCCTGATAATTTCTTTTCTAACAATAATGATATTCCCGGTAGGATTTAAATTGCTCATTGATGCAAATCAACTTGGTATTATTCTGCTAAATCTACGAAATGGGCTTATCGTTATACTTACCTTATGGATATTTATCGACTATTTTCCATTCTCAAAAAAGTCAAAATACTCAGAATCTAATTTGTCCGAGGTAATCTAAATTTTGTAATGAATCAAGCCACGAAAATACACCATCGTTTATTAGAACATTATGGGGAGCCAATCTGGCGCAACCCTTTACCCGCTTTGGACGAGTTGGTATCGACAATACTCTCCCAAAACACAAATGACGTCAATCGCGACAAAGCTTTTGACTCCTTGAGAAAACGGTTTCCTATGTGGGAGCAAGTTCGCGATGCCGACACTGATGAAGTCATCGAGGCTGTACGCATCGCCGGGCTGGCGAATCAAAAAGGCCCCCGAATACAGAATGTGCTTAGAAAAATTACCGAACAACGCAGTTCCTTGGATTTAGATTTCTTGGACGACTTTTCATCCCAGGAAGCGTACGATTGGCTTATGCAGTTTAAAGGCGTTGGTCCGAAAACTGCATCGATTGTTTTGCTATTCTCATTAGGGAAACCCGCTTTCCCAGTTGATACGCATGTCCACCGCATCTCCGGTCGAGTTGGGTTGAGACCTCTAAAGATGTCCGCGGATAAATCCCACGAACATCTCGCAGAGCAATTTCCTCCCGAAACCTATTACGCCGCGCATCTGAATATCATCCGTTTGGGCAGAGAAATCTGTCAGGCGCGAAAACCACAATGCCAGATTTGCCCAATTCATGAATTGTGTGAGTATTACTCTTCAATCTTTATCAAAAATACCAACCAGAAGTAATGAAAACAACAAAACAATATACACTTCAAAATTATCTACTAACCTCGTTGATTGGAGGTCTCATTGCTTTGGCTTGGCTGGTTTTTACTCCCAGCGACTCTGAAAATGGAGTAATTTTTGGTTTCTCTACATTTCGCTTGATCCTCCTTGCAGTAAATCTTCTGTTGCTTCTCATGGTAGCTATCATCACCAGTAAGGCATTTACGGATTCCGAAAGGGCAACAAAATATGGGCAGCGAATTGATTTGATATTCCAATCGGATGGCAATTTGACTACAGTCGCTGTTCTCGCACTGTCAGGTTTCTTGTATGGCGCATATTTCATCTTCACAGCCTTTACAACAACCGATCTCTTCATCCAGGGATATTTCACCCGGTTAGCACCCTTCATGTTTTGGTTTACCATAATTTGTGCGCAGACTTTGATCTTCACCTTTCAGGATAAAGGAGTTCTCAAACAGTATCTCCGTTCACATGGAATCGCTGTCGTAGTTCTATTTATTATCCTGATCAGTGGATTAGCGATGCATTCTTATCTATGGGAGCTGCAGCCAGAAGATTGGGATACACATACAATGTTCAACAGAGATGGGAAATTCGATCTCGAAGAGCAGGACATCTTTGCAATTTTCAATGAGGGAGATCGGCTTCAAAAGGGCATCAATCCTTATCAACGCTCGTTAGATTTTGATGAAAGCATAGAGTGGAATCGGATATTCGCTACCTATTTACCCGTTTCTTACACCCTGGCATGGTTCACCCAAGAAATCGGCTTAGAAGATTTCATCCAATGGCTAGATCTATGGCGCGTATTCTTCTTGATCGCCAATTTGGGAATTACGTACATACTTTTTTATATTCCTTATCACCGTTACAACAATTTGGTATTCGCCATCATTGCCACCGTTTTTTGGCTGTTTAACCGCTGGACATTGCACATGACGATGATCTACCATATCGACTTCATCGCCATATTCTTCCTGCTGCTATCATTAGCATCGTGGCCCAAGCATAAAATCATATCGCTGTTGGCCTTTGGGCTTTCCCTCAGCGTCAAACATATTGCCATGTTTATGATTCCCCTCTATGTCATTTGGATTTGGCAGGCGGTTGAAAATAAATCAATAAAGCAATTTGTCCAGCTGAATCTTGTTTTAGGCAGCATCCCCCTCATCGTTTCCGCGCCATTTCTAATTTGGAATGCTGAGGGGTTTGTAAAATCAATTTTCGTATCCGCAACACGAATTTCAGAAAGTCATTTTGGCGCTCCAGCAATCGATACTCTCTTAGGAATCACCGGGATCCCCGCCAAACTACCAATGTTGGTTATGATGGTTCTAGTTTTTCTTGCTGCAGGATTCAAAAAAATCAAAATCAACACCGCGGCTCTGCTCATCCTGCTAATATTTATTAATTTCAATTCAGTCCTGTTCCGGCAATATATGACTTGGGCATTTCCGATAATCCCATTAGTCATTTGTGAATCTTTTCTATCAACGAATAAATCAAACATCTCTGAAAATCAAAATTGAAAGCGAGGCAAAAAAATATGGCCTATCTATTCCCTAGCGCAGAATGGCTCGAAGCGCTCAAAGAAAAATTAAACAATGATGAACAATATGCTCGAATCGCCAGCAAGTGGGAAGGCGATATCATGTTCAATATCGAGGCTGAGGGGGCACTCAAAACCCCTATGAAGCTTTATATCGACCTATGGCATGGTGAATGTCGCAAGGCCTTTATTGCAGATGATGCACAAGAAAGTGAATTGATCCCTGCCTATGTACTCAGCGCGCCCTATAACAATTTCAAGCGTATCATCATCGGCGAACTCGACCCTATGCAAGCGATGATCACACGCAAGTTACGCGTGAAAGGCAGCATGGCCTATATGATGCGCAATGTGCCGGTAGTTCTGGATTTTGTACGCTGTGCTCAGGAAGTTGATACAGAATTGTTGGGATAAGCAATTTGTAAATGCTGTATAATGCAGGTGTCAAGAATCTACCTAATGACCAGCACCCATGATGAAGAAAGAACAGCAAATCGTCACCCTAAACGAACTCGAGCAAGCACTATCAAACCTCGAGAAACACACGCTCCCAATCGAAACGCGTTCGGCAATACATAATTCGAAAAGTCGTCTCAAACAACTTAAACGCTCTATTGAACAGGACGCAGGACAAGGGCGTTTAGCGGCACTGTACCGTGTTTCGCAAAGTTTAGGGGTATCGCTCAATCTTGATGAAGTGCTCACCCAGGTGATGGATGCGGTTATTCAATTAACGAATGCAGAGCGTGGGTTTCTCACATTAGTTAAAAAGGATTCTCCTGAATTAAATCTAGTTGCTGCCAGGAATATTCAACAAGAAAACTTACAGCGCGAGGACATGAATGTCAGCCGCACGGTGATCCAATCAGTCATCGAAAGTGGTAATGGCGTTGTAACCACCGATGCACAGGATGACCCCCGATTTTCAGACCAAGAATCGGTCATCATTCATGCACTTCGTTCTATCATGTGCGCGCCACTACGCGCAAGCGGTCAAATCATTGGCGTAATCTATGTAGATAACCGCGCTCGATCTGGCATCTTTACCCAGGATGATTTGGAACTCCTGAACACATTCGCCAACCAAGCTGCCGTAGCAATTGAAAATGCCCGCCTCTATACCCGCACCGATCAAGCATTAGGAGCGCGCGTCGCAGAATTAGAGACACTTAGCCTAATCGATCAGGAATTAAATGCTCAACTAGATCTCGATCATGTCTTACAAATCACGCGTCAGTGGGCTCTTCGTGGAACAAAGGCTGCTAACGGGTGGGTAGTACTTTGCGATGAAGAAGATTCGGTCACCAATTTCGTTTCAACATCTCAGGAAGAACCAGTTTCCAAACTTGATGATTGGGTGGTTGCCGGAATTTCACAGGATACTGCTCCCAAGCTTTTCCCAGCTAAGGAAGACACCCCCTGCTATTTCTTAGCCCCTCTCTTCCACGCAGGAAAAACCATCGGCGCGATCATCGTATCCCACCCAGAAACAATATCCGCTTCCGATCAACAATTCCTTGAGCGGCTGGCTGGGCGCGCGGCAGCAGCCGTTGAGAATGCGCGCCTTTACTCGGCCATTGAGTTTGCCAACGAAGCCAAATCCCAATTCGTTTCCATCGTTACACATGAATTGCGCATTCCGTTGACATCCATAAAAGGATATACAGATCTCATCCGCCAAGGCATTGTTGGAGAAATCACCGATCAACAAAAAGAATTCCTCGACGTCATTGGCAACAATGTCGGACGCATGGCCGATTTGATATCTGATCTTTCGGATATCTCCAGGATCGAGCGTGGAAAAATTAATCTCAAACCTGAGATAATCACTGTACAGTCTCAAGTACTTGAGACCCTAAGCAGCTTACGGCATAAGCTCGAAGAGAAATCGCAAAATCTACGTACCAATCTCCCCGAAGATCCCTTAGAGGCATATGCCGACCCCAGCAGAGTAGTGCAGGTTCTGACCAATCTGGTCAGCAATGCATGGAAATACACTCCAGAGGGCGGTGAAATCTCAGTTCGGGCGTATCCGAAAAATGGACAAATTTGCGTAGAAGTAACTGACACTGGCATCGGCATCAGCAAAGATGAACAATCCAAACTCTTCACCCAGTTTTTTCGTTCAGAATCTGCTGTGGTGCGAGAGCAAACCGGTTGGGGTTTAGGCCTGAGTGTGACTCAGCAGTTGATCAACATTATGGGGGGCGAAATCGGGTTCAACAGCCAACTGGACGAAGGCAGCACCTTCTGGTTCACGCTTCCAACATCTGCAAACTCGAACTAAATACAAGAAATAAATCCATGTCTAAACGAAACCCTGGCAACCGGCACATCCTTCTCATATACCGACGATCGTGGGATCGTTTGTGGAAATCCACCTTGTTACTTGGAATTCTCTTGGGGCTTGTGTGGTGGCAATCAGGGAGTGACGTGATTCTTATCAAAAACGCGAATAACCTGTGGGTTTTGGCTGGTGCAGTGATTTGCATCATGATAGGCATATTCGCTCTCTTAGCCCGAAATATGAGTTATATTCAACCCCAGGCTACCCATTTCCAAATAGTCACACCTTTCATGAAGCTCAACGTAGCCTACCGCAGAGTACGAACCGTCCGGCCAGTTGATCTGGTTCAAGTGTTTCCCCCTGATGCACAAAAATGGGCAACGTTACGCTTTCTAACCCCTCTTTATGGACACACAGCGTTGGCAGTTGAGCTGAAAGGCTACCCACTTTCCCCCTTTGTCTTACGGCTCTTCTTTCCTCCACAATTCTTTCTTCCCCAGGCCACGGGTTTCGTATTGCTCGTAAAAGATTGGATGAAACTCAGTACTGAATTAGATACTCGTATCGGCGCTCTACAGGGCGGGAAACCAAAATCATCAGATCAAGATCAGCCTGGATTGATAGAGAGTATTCGGCAGCAAAACCGGCGCTGGTAATTGTCTATGCGCTTGCTAAAAACGGGGGGAAATGCATCTGACTTATCCGCAACAATTGTCATATCCCTGAGGGAGCATCATCACCTGCCAACGGTGATCTTTGACCATCAACAACCCACTCTAATTCTGATATTATTTTCAACGGAATGGGGAGCAATCCCTTCATTCATCGCTGTTTCCTCCTTTGGCGAAGTCTCCATCGAGTACCCTCACCACTCAATGGAGACTTTCCCTTTAATGCCCTAATATATTGCATATAAAAAGACTCAGGGCAATAATTCATGCGCCTGAGTCTCCATTCTCTTAGTATATAACTAAGGTTACATTTGCCCATTTTCTATCGGTAAAACAATTGTAAAAGAAGAACCTTCACCTTCAGTGGAATCAACCCAAATTCTACCGTTATGAGTTTCCACAATTGTTTTGACAATCGCTAACCCTAATCCGCTGCCAGAAATATTCTCTACAACGTTGCTCGCCCGGTAGAATTTTTCAAATATGTGTGGTCGGTCTACCGTGGGAATGCCAACGCCGTTATCGGATACTTGTAAAATGATCTGTTCATTTTCTTCTCGAAGCATAACCCCTATCCTGCCACCCTTGGGCGTATAACGCAGCGCATTCCCCAACAGATTATCTACTACCTGGCGCAAACGAACCGAGTCCCCAATAATCTGCGGTAGTATTTCGGGAATATCCAAGGCTAGCTCTTGGTCGTTTTCAAGAATTCGATCTTTGAGGCTTTCGACAGAATACATAACTACATTGATGAGAGAAAGTGAAACCTTGCTTTCATCAAATCCCGACTCAATGCGGCCCAAATCCAACAGATCGTTTATCAGTTCAGTGATATTTCGGACGCTGACTTGCACCCGTTGAATAAAAGAACGCTGTTTCTCATTCACTGGGCCTACCCGCTCCAGCAATTCAACATACCCTAGGATTGCTGTCAGTGGTGAACGCAAGTCATGGGAGACCGTACTTACAAATTCGCTTTTTATCCGGTCGAGCTCTTTGAAATAGGTCACATCATGCAATGTGATCGTCAGCCCAACATCCGGAACAAAGTTCATCTGAGCATTTATCACCTTATCGTCTTCCAATTCGAGTTCACACCGGAATGGGAAGGTTTCGTGTCCGTTTTTCAGTAAATCAATCAATTGTTCATGGTTGAAGATTTCTTCAACTGGTTTCATGAACGTTTCATCTTCGCCAATATCAAAGAGAGTACGCGCAATCCGATTGACGAGAATCACTTGTCCATCGGTATCGACAACTATCACCCCATCTTCAATTCGGGTAAGGATGGCATCAAGTTTATAACGCTCGATTTCCGTATTCTCATACAAGCGCGCATTTTCGATTGCGATAGCGGCATAATCCGCTAAAGCGGATACAAGCGATATATGCTGGGGCAGAAATGGACGCTCACTTTCCCGATTATCTACGCCCAAAACTCCGAGCACTTTGTCGTGGATCTTGAGTGGTACATAGATAAGTGTTTTTACTAGATAGGATGTTTTAATTTTTTGGGGCGATTTCTCATCTAGCAAAACCGGCTTGCCTGTCCGAACCACTTCACCAGCTAAAGTGTCACTAATCGGTAACCGGAATGTCTTCACAAATTCATCCTGGAAATTGCGCGATGCTCTCATCGTCAATTCCCCACTGGATTCATCCAAAATTAGCAGACTGCCTTCTTCAGCACCCGTTAATTCAACAGCTGCATCGACAACGGTCTTCAATACTTCGTCTAAATCAAGTGATGCAGTAACAGAACGACCAACGTTGCCTAAGGTTTCGAGAACATTAACCCTTTGCCGCAAGAAATCAGTATCCCGCCGGTATTGATCTTTGGCCCATGAATTCAAACGAGAACTTTGAGCAACGCCATGCTGAACAGTTTCCAGGACAACATCTGGCTTCAGCGGTGGAGTGAGAAAATCTAACAAACCTCGTCGCAATAATTGAATATATCGGTCTTCTTCTTTCTCCGGGCCAATCAAAATCAGAGGCGTTGCGGGAAAGGTATCTAAGAGATCAAATACAAATTTGAAATCTTTCCCCCCTATATCACTCTCTAGAATGATGCAATCAACAGGCGAAGATCGAATGATAGATTTTGCCGCGGTAGGCTCTCCCACTTGAATAACCTGATAACCTGCTGGCTTTAAAACCCCTCTCTCAAGAAGATCACCTGTCTGTGTATCAGAAACAATTAGTAGAATAGTACTGTTGGGCATAAGATACCCTTTGATGTTTTCACTTATTTTTGCTTGGAATCAAATAAGATTGTACCATTTAGAGTGTGCTTGGTAGTGTTGACATTTCAGGAATTTATAGGGGTGTGAATCTGGAGGAACGCTCAGTCATTTCAGGAAAGAACTCACCAAATGTCAACACGGCCTAGTTCTATGAACTAACCTTTTCAAATTGAGATAACGTATCTACGAATCTTTTGAGATCGACTAAATGCAATTGAAGTTTCTTTAAGGCATCCCTTTGTTGGTCATTGATGCTATCAGAATCACCATCAAGTAATAAATCAATTTGATGCCCAATTTCAGAATACGGGAGCTGAAACACCTTACTTACATCATCAACCGTTTCACTGTTCACGCTGATAACCTTCTCA
This sequence comes from uncultured Anaerolineales bacterium, assembly GCA_964560795.1. Lineage (GTDB taxonomy): Bacteria > Chloroflexota > Anaerolineae > Anaerolineales > UBA11858 > NIOZ-UU35. The sequence continues at coordinate 22,897 of CAZLNX010000053.1, forward strand.
GATGCAATCTCAGCCGAACTTTCAAATGCGCGGGCCTGTTTTGCTAAAGCCCGGAATAAACGAGCATTTACCAAGGAAACAGAAACATAATCTGCAACAGCTTCTAACATGAATTGATCACTAGGATCAAATGGTGTTGTGCTCTCGCGCACAACAACCAGAAGACCGATCACTTCGTCTTGTGCCTTAACAGGAACAACTAAGGCAGATTTTCCCAATTGAGAAACCTTAAATTTCTTTAATGGTTCACCATGAATTGAAAATGTCTCCCCCGATAACGCTACCAAGGAACTGATTCCATCGTCCCATACTTTGCCCAAGCTTGTTGATGAAACCGACGCTGGGAGATTCTTGACCGCACGCAACACAAATTTCTTGGAATCACCCCTACGCAAATGCAGCCAGCCTTTGTCAGCATCTGTGACAGAAACAGTGCCATCGACAATGCGGTCAAACAAAACTTGTTGATCAGTAATCGATGTTACTGCTTTACCAATGCCAAATATTGTCGTCAAATCACGCACACGCCGCTTCAACTCGCGATTCGTCTTCTCAAGCTTATGGGCCAACAAGCGACGCTCCCGTTTGGCACGAACTTGTTTCAGAACCCTCTCCACGGCTGAAACTATCTCAGCTTCTCTCAATGGACTTTTGAGAAAATCTGTGGCGCCCAATCGAAATGCTTGAATTACATTTTCTTCATCACCTTCTTCAGCAATAACAATTACTGGCACTTCCGATCCTTGCGAAGACAAGGCCACCAAAAGATCCTTACCACTTAGATCAGGCAAATTCAGATTTACGATCGTGATGTCTGGAGAGAATCGGGTAGTTTCTTGAATCGCTGAAGGTGCCCCCGACACTACCTTGGTCCGATATCCTAATCCTGTTTTTCGCACCTTACCAAATGAATAGAGAGACAATATCCGGCAACA
>CAZLNX010000054.1:0-23237 GCA_964560795.1 uncultured Anaerolineales bacterium
GAGTGGTGCTTTTGGTTTCGCGTGCTGCTCAAATGTATTTCGGCGATACTGGAATCATGATCTCCAGTATTTTGTCCGGCGTCGCTGATGTGGATGCTATTACCCTTTCAATGGCTGAATTGAGCAACACTGGTGGGCTGGATCTTACTACAGCTGCCCGAGCCATCGTTGTTGCAACCATGTCCAACACACTAGTGAAAGGCGGCATCGCACTCGTGGGCGGCTCTTCAGTTTTGCGAAGGGTATTGTGGCCTGGAATCGTACTTATTGTTGTAGTTGGGATTGGATTAACCTTCCTTCTATAAGGTTCGGAGCGAGTTAATGATTGCAAACATAACCGGCCGTGTGACGGACGTTAAACCAGATCAGGTGATTGTCGAAGTGGGGGGCGTAGGAGTTTTTGTGTATGTCCCTAATCCATTGCGTGAAACCCTGCGAGCCGGTGAGACAGCGTCATTGCACACCTATTTGGTGGTCCGTGAAGATTCCCTGACTTTGTATGGGTTTGGCACCGCAGAAGAAAGAGAATATTTCATATTGTTAATCGGTGTGAACGGCGTTGGTCCGCGCATTGCTTTGGCGACCTTATCTGCACTAAACCCAGCCGCAATTCGAAGAGCGGTTGTCTCTGAGCAGCCCGAGGTTTTGACTCGTGTCCCTGGGATTGGGACAAAATCAGCGCAGAGAATACTGCTGCATCTCCAGGGTAAGATCGAAGCCCCCAGCGAGCTGGAAGCTATCGCAGATTTTGCTGATGTGGATACCCAAGTTGTTGAAGCGTTGGTTGCCTTGGGGTATAGCGTTGTCGAGGCTCAGGCTGCGGTGCAGAGTCTCCCCAAAGATGCCCCTGAAGATGTTGAAGAACGCATCCGGTTAGCGTTACAGTATTTCACATAACAGATTCTTGAATATTGTAGAAGATTGCGCCAGTCTCTGTGATTGAGACTCGGTTGAAGGAGAATTATTGGAGGTTTATTTTGTCGGTAAAAGAAAAAATCACATTTATTGGCCCAGGGGTAATGGCAGAAGCCATGATTGCAGGAATTATTCGTCACGAAGTTGCTCTTCCAGAGCAGATCATTGCTTCAGGAACACGCCCAAACCACATGCGAGTTTTAGAGCAGCGCTATGACATCAATGCGACTATTGAAAATGTCGAGGCGGTGGAAGACGCTGATGTCGTTGTGTTGTCTGTCAAACCACAACATCTAAAGACAGTTCTCCCCGAATTGCGCGGACAAATTAAACCTTCAGCCCTTGTTCTATCAATTATTGCTGGTGCAACGCTGGATAATATTGGCCAAGAGCTACAGCACCAGAATATTGTCCGCTCAATGCCAAACACGCCAGCACAGATTGGGGAAGGCATCACCGTGTGGACATCTGCTCCCGGTGTCTCTGAAGAGCAAAAAGAAATTGCCAAGAAAATTCTTAGCGCCTTAGGGGAAGAGGTTTATCTCGAAGAGGAATATTACATGGATATGGCAACTGCCCTTTCAGGAACAGGGCCGGCTTATGTCTTCCTTTTCATGGAGGCTATGGTTGATGCAGGAGTCCACCTGGGATTCCCTCGGCGGATTGCTGAGCGATTGGTTGCCAAAACGGTGCGCGGATCGGTTGATTACTACCAGAAACCTGATAACCCTGTCCACTTAGCTCGATTGCGGAATCAGGTCACATCCCCAGGGGGGACGTCGGCGGCAGCCCTCTATTATTTGGAAAAGGCTGGTTTCCGCACCGCTATTTCGCGTGCCATTTGGGCCGCGTACGAGCGCTCTCAAGCTCTGGGCAAGGGGTCAGATTCCCAAGCCCCCAACGATTCCTAGCGCCTGAAATTTTGTTCTTTTATAGGCGTTGAAAAAAGGTCAAATAATCGACGCTTATACATAAAACCTGGATACGCTTTCGATATAAAAACTAGACAATATGTACTCTTTCAGGTATCATTTGGCAGCTTGTTTACCAGTTCAAAATGGAACAAGTCGCTATTCTTTTTTTAAGGACCATTCATGGTAGCAACCATCAATTTGTTGAAGGAACTTACAGAAGCTCATGGCGTGCCCGGATATGAAGCCCCCGTCCGGGCCGTATTACGGAAACATCTTTCGCCATTGGGGGATTTGTCGCAAGACAAATCTGGCAATCTAATTTGTGAAAAAGTTGGCGGCGCAGAAAGCCCGCGAGTGATGCTGGCTGGACACATGGACGAGATTGGTTTCATGGTCAAGCATATCACCAAGAAGGGATTTCTTAAATTCTTGCCTTTAGGCGGCTGGTTTGATCAAATTTTGCTGGGTCAGCGAGTTGTGATCAAAACCCGTAAAGGGGATGTGGTTGGCGTTATTGGTGCCAAACCCCCGCATATGCTTTCGCCCGAAGAGCGTAGCAAAGTTGTCAAAAAGAAAGATATGTATATCGATGTCGGGGCGACCAGCAAAGAACAGGTCGACGAAATCGGAATCAGGGTAGGTGATCCGGTAGTCCCTCGCACGGATTTTGTGACCTTAGCTAGCGGCGATACATTTATGTCGAAAGCTTTTGATGACCGCGTGGGAACGGCTCTGATTGTTTCAGCGTTGACCGAACTTCAGGAGCAGGATCACCCCAACACAATTGTTGGCGTTGCCACAGTACAAGAAGAGGTTGGTCTTCGGGGTGCCAAAACCAGCGCTTGGTCCGCGGATCCTGATGTCGCCATTATTTTGGAAAGTGATATAGCCGGAGATGTCCCAGGTATTGAGCCCGAGGAATCATCTGTAAAGTTGGGCGCTGGTCCCTCTGTGCTGATCTATGATGCCAGGATGATCCCCAACTTGAAGCTGCGCGATTTTGTCATTGATACAGCCGAAGAGTTGGAAATCCCAATCCAATTATCCTATGTTGAGGGGGGCGCCACCGATGGTGGCATGATCCACATACATAAGACGGGCGTGCCCACTGTAGTGCTTTCGGTCGCGTCTCGTCATATCCACTCAGATAGTTCAATCATTCACCACAGCGATTATGAGCATGCTGTGAAATTGCTGGTGGCCCTGCTGAAAAGAATGGATGCGGCCACTGTGAACGAATTTACGCAATAATAAAATTTGCCCGGAGGTAAAATGTCTGATCTGATTAAACAAATCACCACAGACCTTCAGCAACAAATTGAAGACTTTCAGCCGGATTTAGAGATCCGTGATATTGGTACTGTGCTGGAAGCAGGTGATGGTATCGCACGCGCCACTGGCCTTTCGGAGGTTCGCTCCCAGGAATTGGTGCAGTTTGAGAACGGCGTGATGGGAATTGCCTTCAACCTGGAAAAGGATACTGTTGGTATCATCATCATGGGTGAATACCTGGGTATCCGTGAAGGTATGACGGTGCGATCTACTGGCCGCATTGCTTCTGTTCCCGTTGGAGATGGTTTGGTTGGGCGTGTGGTCAATGCCCTTGGACAACCCATTGACGGGAAAGGACCGATCAACTTTGATGGTTTTCGCCCCATTGAGCGCATTGCTCCTGGTGTAGTTCAACGCCAGGACGTGGATACTCCTGTTCAAACGGGTATCAAGGCCATTGACTCGATGATCCCCATTGGGCGGGGTCAGCGTGAGTTGATCATTGGTGACCGCCAGACCGGAAAAACCGCCATCGCCCTTGATGCGATCATCAATCAGAAAGGTAAAGATCTGATTTGTATTTACGTGGCCATCGGTCAGAAGAAGGCTGCGATTGCGCGAACCGTTGCTACGCTTGAGAAATTCGGAGCCATGGACAACACTATTGTTGTTGTTGCTTCTGCAGAAGAGCCTGCTGCATTGCAGTACATTGCTCCTTACGCAGGCTGCGCTATGGGTGAGGAATTCATGGAGACTGGCCGCTCTGCTTTGGTTATCTATGATGACCTCTCAAAGCACGCCTGGGCTTATCGACAGGTTTCTCTGTTGCTGCGCCGTCCTCCTGGACGTGAGGCTTACCCCGGAGACTTGTTCTATCTGCACTCTCGATTGTTGGAACGTGCCGCTCGTCTGGCTGATGCATTTGTCATCGTGGCGAAAGATTTCGCTGAGGTTGTTGCTGCGGAGTCTGATGCTGTTGATGGTAAGCTATATGATGGCCCGCTTTCCAAGCACGATGCCGAGACAGCACTCAAAGCAATGGATAAGGCAGATGACCACAAGATTGTCAAAGTGCAAGGTAGCGGTGGTTCCCTGACTGCTCTGCCGATCATTGAAACTTTATTGGGCGATGTTTCCGCCTATGTGCCCACCAACGTGATTTCGATTACCGATGGTCAGATTTACCTGGAAAATAACCTCTTCTACGCTGGTATTCGCCCCGCGGTGAACGTGGGTCTTTCAGTTTCCCGTGTTGGTGGTGATGCTCAAACAAAGGCAATGAAGCAGGTCGCTGGCCGCTTGCGACTTGATATGGCTGCCTTCCGTGAGTTAGCCGCTTTTGCTCAATTTGGCTCTGATTTGGATGCGGCTACGCAAGCTCGCCTTAATCGTGGTCAGCGTTTGCAAGAAATTCTCAAGCAACCTCAGTATGAACCAATCTCATTGGCTAATCAGGTTATGACGATCTACGCCGGGACCAATGGTTTTGCTGATGAAGTCCCCCTCGATCGAATGCCTGAGTGGGAAGGTGCGCTAACCCGCTATATGGAAAGTTCCCACCCCGAAATCGGACGAGCAATTGATGAGCAGGGTCGTCTATCGGACGAGACTGAAGAGCAATTAAAGGCTGCACTAGAAAGTTTCCGTTCAACGTGGATGTAATCACTTCGTGATGCATTAGAGTTGATAATGCTGGCGAACACAAAATTATCTAACGAATAAACCACTATGGCTAATGCTCGAGAAGTACTCTTACGCATAAAAAGTGTCAAAAACATCGCCCAGGTTACGAAAGCTTTGCAGGCTGTCAGTGCCAGCAAGGTTCAGAAGGCTATGCAGGCGATGTATCGAACCCGCCCCTATGCTACCAAAGCCTGGCAGGTGCTAACCCATATTGCAGCTCAACCTGGACGACGGACTTTGCATCCTCTGTTGGTTGAGCGTGAGCGGGTTGACAAAACCCTGGTCGTGCTGATCAGTGGAGATCGAGGCCTGGCTGGTGCATATAATGCGAATATTGTCCGCTTTGTTCTCAAGAAATTTGGGAATTACGAAGCGCCAGTGCGCTATATTACTATTGGCCGTAAAGGGCGTGATATGATGATCCGTCGTGGTCAGGATATCCTGGCTGAGTTTAGCGATCTCCCGGCGGCTCCAGAGTTTGAAGATGTTTCCGCCATTGGGCGTATCGCTGTGGATGAATTCTTGAATGAAAATGTTGATGAGGTCTATCTGGTTTACACCGATTTCGTCAATATGGTCAAGCAGATTCCTACAGTGAAGAAGTTGCTCCCTCTGGAAATCGAAACAGAAGGCGGACGTGTGGAAGCCTTTGATGGAGCGCATAAGGGCCCGGAAGCAGCCTATATTTATGAGCCTGGTCAAGAAGAAATCCTGGATGAAATTATTCCGCGCTTCACAGCGTTGCAGGTTTACCAGGCAGTGATGGAATCGTTGGCCAGTGAGCACGCTGCACGCATGGTGGCGATGAAGAACGCTACTGAGAATGCCACCGAGCTCAGTGCGGCGCTGCAACTCGAATACAACAAGGCTCGCCAGGCAACGATTACCGGCGAGATGTTAGATATTGCCGGAGGCGCAGAAGCCCTGGCACAAAGTCAGTAAACAGTATCCAGTGAGCAGTAACCAGTGCCTTTTAGTTAAAACTGACTACTGGCAACTGGTTACTGAATACTGATAAGATGGAGGTACGCATGGCAAAGGCTAAAGGCCGAATTATCCAAATCCAAGGTGGTGTTATCGATGTGGAGTTCCCCGCGGGTGAACTTCCTGAGATTTACGAAGCATTGGAGATCCCTCAGAATGGAGATGCCCCCCAGGTATTAGAGGTTCAGAAACATTTGGGCGATAACTTGGTCCGTTGTGTCGCGATGGATACGACTGATGGACTTCAACGAGGTGTTGATGTTCTTCGAACTGGCGCCCCTATCCAGGTTCCGGTTGGTCCGTCGACTTTGGGCCGGGTCTTTAACGTTTTGGGCCGCCCCGTTGATGCTCAAGGCGAAGTAGAGTCTGATATTTATTACCCCATTCATCGACCCGCTCCTGCCTTTGAAGAACAATCTACTCGCGTAGAAGTCTTCGAGACTGGTGTCAAAGTGATCGACTTAATTGCCCCCTTCACCAAGGGTGGAAAGACAGGTATCTTTGGCGGCGCTGGCGTTGGTAAAACCGTGATCATCATGGAGTTGATCCGCTCAGTGGCGAAAGAGCATGAGGGTAACTCAGTCTTCGCTGGTGTGGGTGAAAGAACTCGTGAAGGAACCCAACTCTATCGTGAAATGATTGAGTCTGGCGTGATGAAGGATACAGTCATGGTGTACGGCCAAATGAATGAGCCCCCTGGCGTGCGTTTGCGCGTTGCGCTAAGTGCGCTCTCCATGGCCGAATATTTCCGTGATAAAGGGCGGGATGTACTTTTATTCGTTGATAATATTTTCCGCTTCAGTATGTCTGGTTCAGAAGTGTCGGCGCTATTGGGTCGTATGCCCTCAGCCGTAGGTTACCAACCTACTCTGGCAACCGAGATGGGTGAGCTTCAGGAACGTATTACCTCCACCCGAACTGGGTCAATTACCTCGATGCAGGCTGTCTATGTTCCTGCTGATGACTATTCTGACCCTGCACCTGTAGCGACCTTTACGCACCTGGATGCTACCATTGCTCTGGAGCGTTCCATTGTTGAGAAGGGTATCTACCCGGCAGTGGATCCTCTGGCATCAACATCGCGTATTCTTGATCCGTTGATCGTGGGTGAAGAGCATTACCGCACAGCTCGTGAAGTTCAGCAGGTTTTGCAGCGCTATAAAGATTTGCAGGATATTATCGCTATTCTGGGTATTGATGAATTGAGTGAAGACGACAAATTGATCGTTTCCCGTGCCCGCAAGATCGAGCGTTTCTTCTCACAGCCATTCTTTGTTGCGTCACAGTTTACCAACTTGGATGGAAAATACGTACCTATCCGAGAAACCGTGCGCGGGTTCCGGGAAATTCTGGATGGCGCACACGATGATATTCCAGAAGATGCCTTCATGATGGCTGGAACCATTGATGATGTTGTCGAAAAAGCCAAAGAGTTAGTTTAATATGCCAATTCGATGTGAGATAGTTTCCCAAGATCGTATGATCTTCGAGGGCGATGCCGACACTGTAGTATTGCCAGGCATAGATGGTGAGATGGGGATTCTTCCCAATCATGCTCCACTGCTGTCTACGTTGAACTATGGTGTGGTCCGTGTTCGCTATCAAGGGACTGAGGAAGTGTTTACTGTGGCAGGTGGCGTTGTTGAAGTTCAGCCAGATATCGTCACAGTGCTCGCTGATCGGGCTGAGAATGTGCGAGAGATTGATATCGCCCGTGCAGAAGCTGCCCGAGAGCGCGCTGAGCGCTACCTCGAAGATGGACCTCCTCCCGACACCGATGCCTTTTTGCGTATGGATGCTGCGTTGCGGCGCTCCCGGCTCCGGCTGGATGCAGTGCGTCGTTATCGAGGTAAGGGCGGCCGTCGTCCGGATGTCCCGGCTGTGCTGGAAGACAAATAATTCATGGCCCTCTTCTCTAAAGACCTGGGGATTGATTTAGGTACCATTCGGACGCGTATCTCCGAAGATGGGCAGGTCATCCTACAGGAACCTACCGTGGTGGCGATTGCCGTCGATGAGCTAAAAATCGTGTCTCTTGGGCAGGAAGCCCAGGATATGTATGGGCGGGTTCCTGAATCCTTAGAGGTGGCTTACCCCCTACAGAACGGCGTCATCGCTGATTATGAGGTCACTGAAAAGCTGCTTGAATACCTGATCAAAAAAGTCAGCAGCCCTATGCGCGTTTTTCGGCCTCGAGTGATGATGTCTGTCCCTTATGGTGTGACAAGTGTGGAGCGCCGCGCTGTCCACGAAGCTGCCCTAGAAGCGATCAAACGAGATGTATACTTGATCCACCAGCCAATGGCAGCCGCTTTAGGTGTGGATCTTCCTTTTCATACGCCGACCGGCAACATGATTATTTGCTTGGGCGGTGGAGCTAGTCAGGCGGCTGTATTGGCCATGTATGGGATCGTATCTGCTGAAACTGTGCGTGTGGGGGGGTTGCAGTTGGATGATGCCATCATGACCTATATCCGCCGTAAATATGGCATGATCATCGCGCAACCCACTGCAGAGCGTATCAAGATTGAAATTGGTGCAGCAGTAGCCCAAGACGAGGAAGAAAGCTTAGAGTTTCAAGGTCAAGATTCTGTGACAGGCTTGCCGCGTCCACTGACGTTGACCACCGGCGAAGTTGTTGAAGCCCTACAAGAGCCTTTGAGTCAGGTTGTAGAGGCCGCTCGACGAGTGTTAGAAAAAACACCCCCTGAATTGGTTTCAGATATCATCGACCGTGGTATTGCGTTGTGTGGCGGCGGTGCTCTGTTGCGGGGGATCGACAAATTACTAACCAAAGAACTGGGCGTGCCAGCTTATTTGGTCGATAACCCTACTACCTGTGTTGCCGAAGGTTCTTCATTATCATTGCAGCCCGGCGTTTACGCAAAAATTAAGCGCAATTTGCCCCCGGTGTAGACATTTTACTTTTTACAAACAGAAACGGGCTGGAATTCCAGCCCGTTTTAGGTTATTTAGAAAGAAGCTACTTTTCTTTGCCCCTTCAGGAGTGCTTCGCTAAAAGTTTAGCTATTTGTTTTATTTCAAATAATAAGACATCTTTTGTAGATGCGTTGCCGGATCAAGATATTCAACGCGCACACCTTCAGGCACGGATATTTGAATAGGGGCATAATTCAGAATTGCTTTTATGCCAGCCTCGACTAACTGATCAGTCACTTCTTGGGCATAGTCTGCTGGCGTGGCAACCATGGCAACCTTGATATCTCCAATTTTTATGGCATCTTCCATTGTCGCCAAATCTTGGACGACCAGCGCGCCTATTCTCTTGCCAACTTTTTCTGGATCGATATCAAAGATCATTGTCGATTCGAATCCGCGATCACGGAAACCCTGGTAGTGCGCCAGCGCACTACCGACGTCTCCAGCGCCAACGATGGCCATGCTCCAGACAACGTCCAAATTCAAAATTCGACGTAGTTGCTGGCTTAGGTATTTGATATTGTATCCAGTACCCTGTTTGCCAAACTCGCCGAATTGGGAGAGGTCTTTGCGGATTTGCGCTGCAGAAACCCCCAGCCGTTCGCCTAATTCCTGAGAAGAAGTTACCCTTTGTCCCTCTTGGGCCATACGTTGGATAGCTCTTAGATAGATGGGCAATCGCCCGATAACAATACCTGGAATGTCGTGCTTTGCCATTTTTTCGTTCTCCTTGTTTTTCTTATCTACCTAAATATTTCACTCATGTGGGGTGGTTCACAAGTGCGACAATTATAGCACAATGAGAGTAAAAAATACCCCCAATGGTATAATAATTCTCAATATAATCGAATATACAACTGCTACGATAAGAAAAGTGTTTCTGGTCGGAATTGTAGTTGCACGAAAGATAAATATGTTCATAGATGAAATAAAAATTAGCGTACAGTCCGGTCGCGGTGGGGCCGGAATTGTTCATTTTCGCAGGGAAAAATTTGTACCCACAGGCGGTCCTGATGGTGGTGATGGCGGACGCGGGGGTGATGTTGTGTTTCAAGTCGAACCAAGGCTAAACACACTCTCGTCTTTTCGTCGGAGACATCAAAATCACGCGCAGAATGGATTCAGGGGTGGCGGCAACAACAAATTTGGTAAATCTGGAGAAGATCTTGTTTTGCAGGTGCCCCCTGGAACATTGGTCTACGATGACGATACTGGCGAGTTGCTTGGTGATCTCACGGATCCAGGACAAACCCTGATTGCCTGCAAAGGTGGGCGCGGGGGGCGTGGTAATACACGCTTTAAAACATCTACCAATAAAGCTCCGCGCATTGCAGAAAAAGGAGAACCGCCTCAGGAACGGAATCTACGCCTGGAACTCAAACTCATTGCAGATATTGGTCTTGTTGGTGTACCCAATGCTGGGAAATCCACTCTGCTGGCCTCGGTGACCAATGCCAAACCCAAAATCGCGCCGTACCCATTTACTACACTTGAACCTAATCTGGGTGTTGTTCAATTAGATGTCCATACCACCCTGGTCTTGGCGGATATTCCTGGATTAATTGAAGGTGCCCATCAGGGAGTCGGTTTAGGGCACGAATTCTTGCGGCATATTCAGCGCACGCGCGTGCTGATTCATTTGCTTGATGGCCTGGCAATGGACCCACTGCTTGATTTTGCTCAAATCAACAGTGAACTAGCCCTCTTCGATCCAAAGTTAGCAGAGAAACCTCAGATTGTCGTGTTCAATAAGATGGACCTGGTCGAAGTGCAGGAGCAATGGCCAGATATTAAGGCCGAACTTGAAAAACGCGGTTATGAAGCCTATTCCATCTCTGCGGTCGCAGGCACCGATGTGCGAAAAGTTCTCTATCGATCACAGCAGTTATTAGAAGAGTTGCCTCCAATACCCTTACTGAGTTCTGAAGATATGCCTGTATACAGACCCGAGAGTGATCCGCGCGAATTCGTAGTAGAGCGCATCCCTGAAGGCTATCGAGTGATAGGAGAGTCAATTGAGCGTGCCGCGGCCATGACCTATTGGGAATACGGCCAGTCAATCCGACGGTTTCAGCGCATCCTGCAAACCCTGGGGATCGAAGATGCCCTACTCAAAGAGGGGGTACAGGTCGGGGATTCGGTCTTCATTGGGGAATATGAACTGGAGTGGGCGGAATAGCCACATAGTCTGTTCGTCATTCGTCGGATAGTCTGGATGGATTTCCCAAGTAGTGGCCAATAAACCAGAGACTACAATACTATGAGACTCGGTATCTTCGGTGGCACCTTCGACCCTCCTCATATCGCCCATCTGATCCAGGCGGAGGAGGCTTTACACCAGCTTGATCTTGATCAGGTGTTATGGGTGCTGACCGCGAACCCGCCGCATAAACGCAGGCATCCGGTCACATCAATAGAGCATCGCCTGGATATGCTCAAGGCGGCAATCGCCGGTAATCCAAAATTTGTGCTCTCCCGCGTCGATATTGACCGGCCGCCCCCACATTATGCAGTCGATACCGTTCGCTTGCTGCGGGATGAATACCCCAGGGATGAGTTGGTATATCTCATGGGGGCTGATTCGCTGCGAGATTTGCCTTCATGGCATACCCCAATCGAGTTTGTCTCAGCCTGCGACGTTCTTGGGGTCGTGCGTCGCCCGGGTGCAGAGATCAGACTCAAAGATTTGGAAAGCATCATTCCAGGGATCACGCCCAAAGTACAGTTTGTCGAAGCGCCCCTTCTCGATGTCGCGGCCTCACAAATCCGGCAGCGCATTCGTGAAGGACGTCCATTCCGCTACTATCTCCCTCCTGCGGTTTATCAAATCATTCAAGATCGAAAACTTTATCGCTCATAATGACCCTTATCCTCGACGCACTTTTCCTAGCCGTTGGCCTGGGCCATCTAATGGTGGATGTACTCAACGGTCAGCGCTCAATATTGTTGACCTATCTGAGCGGCCCGCTGGGATTGACCAATGCCAATTTGGGGATGATCAGCATGGTATATACCGTCCTGGCATCCTTGATGCAGCCCATCTTCGGCTATGTAGCAGACCGACGAGGGCCTCGCTGGGTGGCTGCAGGGGGTGTGTTGTGGATGGCGTTGTTCTACACGTTGGCACTGATCACTCCGGGGTACCCGGCTATCTACCTGTTGATCCTGGCCAGTTTGGGCTCGGGAGCATTCCATCCTGCGGGAACCATGTTGGCCACACTGCGTGGGCGCATGCTGCCCTCCGGACGTGAGATTACTTCAACAGCCTATTTCTTCTTCTTTGGGCAATTCGGCTTATTTGTAGGCCCCATAGTCGCTGGCTTGCTGCTTGAGCGTTTTAGCGTTTTGGGATTATTGATCACAGCCAGTCTGGCCTGGCCTGTTGGTATTTTTATTGCGCGCAAATTGCGGAATATCCCGTTGTCATATCAACCTAAGCCCGCACCAACTACCTATCAGCCAAATCCCAATTCAACGGATCAAGAACCTACGACCGAGGCGTTCAAATTTGGACTGGGTGGGTTGGTGGCTTTTGCACTTTTAGTTGCCTTGCGCGCATCAGCCGAGTCGAATATGAACGTCTTTATGCCCAAATATCTCAGCGATTTAGGTCAAAGCCCCAGCAAGTATGGTCTGGTAACAGCATTGTTCATGGGGGGTGTCGCCCTTGGAAATCTGGTCGGTGGCCGCTTGGCGGATCAATATGGAAAACGCCGGGTTGCCATGATTGCCCTCTTGTTAGGTAGTCTGCCGTTATTCATTTTTCCAATTTTGGGTTGGTCGCCCTGGCTCTATCTTTTGGTACCCCTGGCAGGATCGTTGACCGGCGCATCGCACAGCATCGTAGTGGTAATTGCCCAGCGCATGTTCCCCGGCAGAATGGCGCTGGCCTCCGGGCTGATCCTCGGATTTATGTTCTCAAGCGGTGCCCTGGGTACGCTTGCCAGCGGCTATCTGGCTGATCTGTGGGGCTTTCCATTGGTCTTTCAGTTGACTGCATTTGCGGTTGTTGTTGCCGCATTTCTGGCAAATCGATTACCGGAAACCTAGGGAATTCTCAGGTCAACCCAAAAATTAGACTCAGCATAAATCGTAGCGACTGCTAATGGAATGGGGAGGAAGTGCCCGGGGGGATAATCATAATTTGGGTCTTCTGGAACCGAAAGAGCAGGAAGGTCATCGACGAATGTTTGGGTGGTCATTGTTCCCGATGTTTCTATTTGCACCTGAGGGCCTGACTTGATCCCCCAGGCCCATCCCTGGGAGTTATCTTCAACAAAATAACGCTCCCCCCATCCCGGAGAAAAACGGGTCCGCGGTGCCAAAGCCAGGGGCACTTGCACTTTGCTGGCAGTGTCGGTTTGATATTCAACCCGCAAGCCCTTATCTACAAGAATGAAATCTTTCTGTACCGTGGGGGACGCAAAGCGCAATCCATTCTCTAGATCGCTGATCTCATAGGGTTCCCAGGGACTGGTAAAGGCTCCGGGGATCACCTGCGGATCTGCCAGCGGTCCGCGGCTGAGATCCCAGGTGTACGGATCACTCAACCCGACAGCGAATTGTGAAGTCTGCCCTACGACCTGATGTACTCCACCTTCGTCGCGGATGAAAAGCAAGGACAATCGAGCTCCCTCGGGATCGATCAACGCGAATACATTCTCCGATGAAAGGATACATGTTGGTCGCCCATTGTAACTAAAATCAACCCCGCATTCTTTGCGTATAGCCATTTCGTCCGCTTCCGCGTCCCATAGCGCAGCCGTGATAAGATCGTCGACCACACTTATATATTTAGCACGCAACTCTGGCAATTCGACATAAGCAGGGTCAGCGGGCGCCAGCAAAGCGAAATAAGCCTCCCACGCCAACTCCGTGATCGGGCTATTGGGTGCCTCTTCCAGGGCTTTCAGGATACCTTCATTCTGTTGAAAAGCATGTTGATGTGTCACAGGCTGGTAGCCAGTTTCGCGTTCGTACGCGAGTAGATCATTCTCTCCGAGAGGCTGAATCCAGGGATGCGCGGCGATATAACGCATTGCCAGATCGACGATCAATGGATCACCCCAATTGGTGTGCGGAAGATCGCCGCCCAAAACCGTGATAGGTGAGGGGGAAGATGACTCTGCTTCAAGGGCGGCTGACAGCAATCTCATCTTGATCTCTAGATCAAGTCCTTCTTCAGTGATTTGGTCAGCATCATATCCACCCAGAGGAATAGGTAAAATAGATTGATCCCCATATCTGTAGATATGAGATTCTAGAACTCCTTCAGACTCTGCGGGATGGAGTACTAAACCTAATAAATAAGAGCTCAATGATGGAGGCTGCTGGTTATGCGAGTACAGCAATGATGAACCACTCAAGCCAAAATTGAGTCCAGTCTCGCGGCTGAAAGAGGCTGCCTTTCGATTCGCCCAAGTTGGCAAATTACCAAAGTAAGCTGATGGCAGCGTATCGGGTAGAGTGAGCATGCCACCCTCTTCCGCATCTGCAATTTGTGACGTCGCGTGCAAGATATCCAACGCCGACAGTGACAACGGCGATTTCAAATCTAATAGTGTGACGGGAACTTGATAGCGTTGTGCGGCATCGACGAGATGTTTCAGTCCATGCCGACGCCCCAATGGCCCAGTGTGTGCGCCATCCCAGCGGCGCAGTGCCTGAGCCGGAGTGTGAGCGGGCAACGTATTCCAGAAGGAGATCAGCAGGGGCGCACGTCCCCGGGGTTGGGCTTCTGATGAAGTCGCATCAATCGAATCTGCTACGTCTGTTGAACCTGACTCTGTAGTAAATGCCTGAATGTAGAATATTCCATTTTGAATCGGCAGTAAATTAGCATTCAGGCTGATTGTGACGTTGTCTAACACTGGGTCGCGGACGACACGGGGTATGGGTAGTGTTGGATATTGGAGATTAGATATTGATAGATATTCTTCGTATAGGATTGGATGGCTATCAGATGGGATTGAGATAAGGATATCCCATGGTCTTAACGATTTGGTATTGATTGGCAATTCAAGATCGCCGCCCGGAACCAGGTCCAGAGCGATGAAGATGTCAGTCTGGGGGGCTTCTGTTAGGTCGAGGAGATCAAGACGGATTTGGAGATCGTGAGTTGTGTAGCGGGTATATAGTGCGACTAAATCCATCTCTGGCTGTGCAACGTCGGCAGGGTCAAGCGCGCACAGATTAATGTATTGCCATGGAGATGCTGCTGAAGGGAGCTGCGAAGGTGTGCAGGCTGTTAGCAGCAAGAGTAAGGTTGTGATGAGCAAGACGCGTCGATGCATTTGGTAGATGGAAAGAAGCAAAATAGTTTTGAGAGTGTTCAGACCTATCCCCTAGCCCTTTCCTTCAGGAAAGAGGAATCTGAAGATAAAAATTCTAAAACAATCTGCAATACTTGGTTTAGATTATTCATAGCTTCATGATTTTTGAAACGAAGTATTCGTAACCCGCGGTTTTCTAAAGCTTGCGTTCGGACAATGTCCTCAGCTTATTATTGTTGATGAATAGGCCCGTCAATCTCGATAACTAATTTGGCCTTGTGGCAATAAAAATCAACAATGAATCCATCAATGATTTGTTGTCTACGAAAGTGCCAGCCATCCAATTGGTTGGCGCGTAGATGTTTCCAAATACGACGCTCTGCTGGCGTCATATTCCTGCGCAATTCTTTTGCTCGTTTAAGTTTTTCTGGACTTACAATTTGTCCAGTAACAATATTATCTTTTTTCATGCTGTTTGAAACTGAGTGCCCTACATTTTAGATTTCAGGCTCCCCCTTCCATTTGGAAGGGGGTTGGGGGGTAGATATGCGAAACTAAACCTTAATCGATTTCATCCAACTCAGTGAATCTTCGTCAATGATCGACTCCCCAATTTCGAAATGCTTAGCATCAGTGTTTAGATATGCCAAGAAATCTTGAAAACAAACGATCAACGCCCCCTCCATCTCTTCATTGGTTTTTACATCATCTTCCCACCACCAATTCTGGATCGTGAGATGACGGGTTTTCTTGTCGAAAGCGGGGTCAAATCGAGCTATGAAGCGATCTCCGTAGATCACGGGCAAAACATAATATCCGTACTGCCGCTTGGCTTTGGGTTTGTACACTTCCCAAATATATTCGAAATCAAACAACCAACCGTTCATCTTGCGGTTCCACATTAGGTTGTCTAAGGGGGCCAAAACCGCTGCTCCGGGTTGGGGTTGCTTGGTATTTTGTACTGCTTCTAAGGTTGGTAGATCGGTTTGGCGGATAAAGAACACCTTGTCAGGTATCTCCTCGATGGAGATGGCAATCAAATCGCCGCGCGCAACTAATCGAGTGATAATCTTCTTTCGTTCAGGTGTTTTGACACCAATGATCCCATACCAGTGCTCACCAGCATTTGGGAACACAAATCCCATAGCTCCCACGCGCCGAAGAACATGCCAATCTTGGTATTCTTCATCACTTAGATTCGGATCCGGAGCGGTAAGTAGCTCAGCAGGTAAAAGGTTATCGATGAAATCGAAGTAGCGGCGGTTGTTGACCCTGTGGTGCACGCCCAGTTTTCCCATGGCATACAGCCCTTCCAGACCTGCCCTGGATACCTTGGTAGGTCCCCACGCCCAATCGGTTTTCTCATTCCCTTTGAAATCTAAAGAAGATTGGGGACCATTCTGACGGATTTTCTCAAAGATGTCTGGCGCGATTTGCATGACGACTTCATTGGGAACACCAAAAACATCCTCCATACGACCCCGTTGGCGAGCAAAATACGGCCAGTCCTCGACAGAATAGATCGAGGCCATTTTGTCCCAGCCGTCCAGCAGTTGGCGATCTTCGTAAAGCAGCTCATCCAGCATACCGAGGTTGAAATCCCTGACCCGTGATTGCAGCACCAGGTCTGGGTTGCGGCCGACGATATTTATGGGGTCGAACTGGATTGCTCCCACGTGGCGGATGAACTGTCTCACGCCTTCTTTTCCCTTGAGTTGTCGCGGTGGCCACAAACGGTGGTGGGCTAAAACAAACCGCCGCGCGGTAATTTTGTCAATAGTGATTGATGGGGGTGGCGGGAATGCAGGCGGCATGGATTGTCCTTTGGAATATCTGGAATTATTCGATGAAGAAGTCGAACTTTTTACAGAAGTTCGACTTCTCATTAAATTATGTTGATGAATCAGCCAACTTCAGCCAGCGGAAGAGTAAGGGTGCCACGGCGCCTACCCAGAAACCCATCAACCCATAGCGGATGAAACGGAATACCTGGGGGACGAATCCTTCACCGGAGGGGAAGATGGCTTTGAGACCAGCCCAAATGCCAACAAGGACAACCATCCCAAGAAGATAACGCAGGATGCGTTTCCACCACACACCTTTGGGATCAAATCCGCCGTGCTGTTTGATTAGAACCAACCCCGAGGTCAGTCCAAAGAAGATCGCTGCTGCGGTTGTGATCCCATCGCGACTGAACGGTTCCGGTGGGGTTCCTGCATTCGTCGCAGTTTGGATCCACTCAGCGGGCAATTGCCAGCCACTGATCCCCCAAATAGCCAGATTGCCAATCAAAAGGATGCCTATAGAGATCAGCGCAAAGGTGATCAGCTTTTGACCAACAGTCTGCGCCTTGATCCAATTTACAATCGGGGTTTCTAGCCGCATGAATGCCCAAAGCAAGATTATGCCCACAGTCCAACCGACGAGTACATCAATGGGGAAGTGCATACCGAGGTAAAGTCGGGAAAAGCCGATCATGAAAGCCACCAGGATTGCCACAATCCAAGCCCAGCGGCGTTGCATGGAATACGCCCAGGTACCCCAGAGACTGACAGCATTTTGAGCGTGCCCAGAGGGAATGCCAAAGGATGTCTCTGAGCTCATCGCAGTAACTTTGTCTGATACCCAGAAGGGACGTGGGGAGTGAAAGGCTACTTTTAAAACAGCATTAACACTGGTTGTGATAACCAACATCACGGCCAGACGCGCGCCCATGAGCGTATCAAAGCACCAATAGATAGCTGGCATGATCATCAAATAGAATTCTTCAAAACCCAGGAAGGTAAAGAATTCCATCACCGGCTTTAGCCAATCGCCTAGCTTTTGCAGAAAAAGAATGATATCCATTATTTCCTCCTTACGTTGTGTGATTAGTTTGAACAGACAAACGTGGGATTGAAACTGAGCTGACAAACAGTGAAACTGCTACCATTATAATGGCTAAGGGGTAAACCATCTCCGGATTTAAATCGTATAGATACCCAGCTAAGGGCGCTGCCAGGATGAGAGCGATTCCCGAAATCGCTTCAGCGACTCCGTAGGCCAGCCCCATATTTTCCAGAGCTACCAAATCGCGTACCTGGGCGACGACCAGCGAACGCGCCACCCGGTATCCTCCCAATAGGAAATACCCGATGACATACCAGGGAATGCCAAAACCCTTCCAAATCGCGGCAGCGAATAATGCGACGCTCAAATGGCTTAGTAAAAACCCACGCAAAGCTCTCATTCGGCCAATGACTAAATTTAACACTACATTTCCTAAACTACCTGCGGAGAGAATGATGCCGATCTGATCTAAAGGGAGTTGGCGTTGGTTCTGAAGGAAATTTGGTGTCAGGGGTTGGGCCAAATACATGGAGAACATGGTAATGAAGATGATCGGTAAGAACCTTTGGTAGGTTGAGTTCTTGAGTAACTCAAAGCCTCCTCCAGTAGAAGATCTGGGTACGATAGGTTGGTGTTGAATGTTGATGATAATCAGTGTAGAGATGGCGAATATCCCTGCTGCGAAGAGATAGGTTCTTCCTAATCCAAAATGATCTCCGATCCAGCCCCCCAACAACGGACCTACGATTGCGCCCGCGTTAAAAGAAGCTGAAATCAGTGTGATTGCACGCGCTACAGACCATTTTCCCCGAGCAGCGGTGACATAACTATTGAGTGGGGACATGACAAAGGCTGTCAGTGCATAGAGAATCATACCAAATATGACCATAGGTAACGAACGTGCCAAGGCCATCACCCAGGTTGCAGTCGAGCCAAACAGCCACGCCGCCCATAGCATCTTTCGCCGTCCAATACGATCTGCAAGGTGCCCGGCGGGAATATGCACTATGGTCATGGCCATACCCACCGCGCTTAAGATCGATCCTATTTCAATGGGGGAAGCCCCCAATTCTTCAAGGTAAATGGGCTGAAAATGGAAGAACGCCCCTTCACCAATTCCCCAGGTGAACAAGGCGATGGCTACGAAAAGGAGATTTCGGTTCATATTTAGGGGTACAAAAATCCAGCAAAGACACCATCGGCTAAGGGTGCAGATTGATTGGCCCCTAAAGCTGGATTTAGTGGCTGGATGGGGTCGGGTGCCCACACCACGACCAACGGAGATGCCAGGGAGGGCACACCCACTTCTAATAGCAATAGATGATTAGCCAACCACCCAACCGGTCTGATATAGGCGGGGATCTCACCGCCGGCTAAGCCGCTAAGTCCGGGGAAATCGGAGTCTGTCAAAAAAATTCCGCTGATATCGGCAACTCGCAGCCGCATTTGCGCTTCCATGTTGTTGGGACCGCTGGCCTCGAGCCAGGCTAGATATCCATTGTCAGGTGAGAATGTCACAAATCCGCCCCCCAGGTTGGTACCCGGGTTGAACGGGATTATTGTCTCCTGACATGTGACCAAATCCCTTACTGCGAGGCTGATACCCGGACCCCCAGGCTGTCCACCAGCTCCTGGTAAGTAAGCTACCTGGGTTTGATCGGGGGAGAAACCAGCCAGTCGATCTGAAAAAGCCAGATACTCGGTTATGCTCCCATCGGAGAACTTGAAATAATATAGACCGTTGTAGGGTGCAAAATTAATATTGCCAATGCCCCACATCGAGAGCGTGTACCACACGCCTTGAGCGATGCCGTTTTGAGAATGCACTGCAAGAGGATAGATGACAAATCCATCGCCTTCGGAGCGTGTCAGCATGGCTTGTGCTCCGTTGATGGCTTCTAAATCCCCAGCATAGAAATAGCTGATCCAACCCCCGGCAGCCTGGTCTGAATCATTGATGCTGAATGTGATTGTTGAAGAGCCCTCACCGCCCGTCAGCGCGACTAGATTGGGTGCTAATACTAATTGGTTGGCGATGCCAAATTCGCTGCGTTTCAGCATGCCGCCGTTATCTAGGCTGTTATAGACAAGGGGGATATTGGCAATCCCCAGTGAAAAAGGACCGCCAATATGGATCTGATCAGGCGCAAGCCACGTCATCCCTGCCGTTTGAATGCTACCGAGATTGTTTCCTACCGCATCGTAGAAAACGACGGCCAATGTATTGACATTGGCTCCAAACCCAACCGGTTGGAGGATAATTTGAGCACCAGGATGCTGCGCCAGGCACGCGGATACAGGTGGTTCCGAGGTAGGTTCAGCTGTGGGAAGGTTTTCAGTGGGTTGTGGATCAGTGGGTTCGGCTGCGGGTTGTTCGGGGGGTACGTCCGTGGATGTATCCATCGCCTCGAATGTGCCAGCAACCACAGTCTCGACCATGCTTTGATCCAAGGTGACGGTGGGTGGCACGTCAGTCGATGTGCCACAAGCCAATGTCACCAATATGAGAAGAGAGAGTGCCAATACAAAACTTTGCCTCATCACGATCCTCTTTTCCCGATTGTTATGAGTTCCAAAATCGAAATGATTTCGGAATTATCAAAGTGTACTTACCCGGCGTATGAAATCGTCTGCTGCATTGAAAACCTGCTCTCTTGCCGCATCGCGTGTTAGCACGTGTCCGCTGTTCTCGATCCACAGCATAGATTTATCTTCACACCCGAGGTCTTTGTAGATCTTGGGCATATTCTCCGGATTGACGCCACCATCCTGACGTGAGTGCATTAAGAGTGTTGGTGCGCTTATCGTAGGGAGCCCGGCGCGCATTTCAGCCAAGAGCGGTTTCAGTTCCGAGATCATGCGAGTTGGAAACCCTCCGTAGCTGATATGGTCTTCCTCTGATTTAAGATCATGCCAGTCTGACTCACTTTCAGGAATTGTGGGCATGAACCAATGGATCAATCTCAAAAAGGGAATGCGCGGGTCAGGAGGTAAATCCCAAGGGGTAGACATAGCCACCACCCCTTTGACGGGAAATCGCGCCGCCAGCGAAAGCGATAACGCGCCACCCATGGATAAACCAAGGGCGAAAACTTGGGTGGTGGCGCTGTTGAGTAGGTGCCAACCATCCTCGGCGGAGTCCAGCCAGTCCGTACATTGGGTGCGGAGTAAATCCTCGGGGCGTGTCGCATGTCCGGCTAGACGGATTCCCAAAACAGAATACCCTTGCTCTGCAAGATATTCACCCATCCAGCGCATCTCTTTTGGAGCACCGGTAAAACCGTGAATCAGCAGGCAACCGATCTCGCCGCCGGGGAAAAAGAAAGGTTCTGTGGTCGGAATGATCATTTAGTTTTGAGTTCTTCAATTATCTTATCAACTGCATCTTTTGAGTTCGCTAAGCCCGAGCCAGTTTCTTGAAGTACTATCTTTACAGCTTCGACTTTGCGATTCTGTTTGAGCAATTCGATGACTTTTTTTCGCAGATCAGGTGAGAGTTTTGGGGGAGCCATTTAAGCCTCCAATGTGATCAATTCGCGCGGCAGGTCCGTGAAACTTTCGATGCCATCGGCCGTGACGACTACATCATCCTCGATGCGAACGCCTCCGCGGCCGGGAAGATAGATGCCGGGTTCGATAGTGAAGCTCATGCCCACTTCAAGAGGCACCTGGTTATCGGAGCGGATGTACGGTTCTTCATGCCCTTCGAGACCCAGGCCGTGACCAGTGCGGTGGGTGAAATATTCCCCATAACCAGCTTGATTGATGATGGCTCGGGTAGCATCGTCAACCTGGCCGGCAGGCACACCGGGTTTCGCGGTTGCGTGCCCGGCGGCGTTGGCATCTTTGACGATCTCGGCAATCCGTTTCAATTCGGGTTCAACCTCGCCGATAGCGAAAGTGCGCGTGATATCGGAGAAATAACCCTTTACGTTAGCACCCCAATCGATGACTAAAAGATCGCCGGCCTCAAGTTTTCGATCCGTGGGGGATGCGTGAGGGTTGGCGCTGTTTGGTCCTCCCGAGACGATGGGGGAGAATGGTATTTTCGATTGAGAGCCGTGCTGTAGCAATTGCATGATCAGTTCAGTGGCGATCTCTTGCTCAGTCACGCCGGATTTGATTTTGGGAAGCGTAGCCTGGAGAGCGCCCTGGGCGATCTGGGCAGCCTTTCGCATATGGGCGATCTCGGTTTCATCTTTACGCATGCGCAATTCAGCTACAGCGGCTTCCCCACTAATAAATTTTGCTTCAGGAGCGGCTTCTTTTAGATAATCAAGCTCCAGAACTCGCAAGGCGCGTGGTTCGACACCGAAGCGACCTTTTTCAAATCCCCCAGCCTCCATGGCGCCCCGGAAGGCATTTACCCAATTGGCAGGGTTTTCGTCATAGGTGAACGCCTGGATCTTGTAGGGTAGATTCTGAACTTTGAGAGCTTCCAATTCAGGGAGAACGATGATGGGGTCTTGATTAGCACCGAAAAAGACAACTACCGGACGCTCGCTCATGTGAAAGTGCATCCCAGTCAGGTAGGGCAGACTTGGACCGGGGTTGAGTGCTAAGGCATCCAACCCTTGTTGTTCTAAAACTTCACTAAGTTTCTGATGACGTTGAAGCAAATGAGGGGATGACATGAAACCTCCTAAAGGATTGTTGTTTGCACATGTATTATAAATCGAGATCAAACAAAATGGGACATCGTCCATGATGAGGTCGCCCATTTTGGCGTATTAATTCATTGGCAAACGGAAAAAGTGTCACAGTTTTCGATCTGTGACACTTTTTCCGTTAAAGTATTCTCCACAGCTTGCTGTGGGGAATATTCATTCTTCAATCTCAATACTATCTAACCGAAACTCCTTACCTTCGATGACTTTAACACTAATACTGCTGCACTCCGGACAGGGCATAAGGGAGCCGTCCTCCAGGGCATAATTCGTATCACAATCCTGGCAGGTAAGTTTCGCAGGGATGCGCTCGAAGTGAAGTTGTGATCCTTCAGCGATGGTGTCTTTGGTAAGGATATCCCAGTAAAACTGAACAGAATCATCGATAACAGAGGATAACTGTCCAATAACAATGTAAAGGTGTGTGACCTTTTTGGCGTTTGCAGACTCTCCGTGACGGAGGGCAATATCTAGAATACTTTGAGTGATAGGGAGTTCGTGCATCGTTGGATGAATTTTCCTTTGTAGATCAATGAAGTATAACACTAGGTAGTGTTGACATCTCAGAAATTTTCTAGAGAAACGCGGCTATTCGAAAACAGCTTGTTTTAGTGAAATCCTCAAATGTCAACACGGCCTAGCGCATTCCTAGTCCAAATCAACTCTTTGCCGTACAATAGTACCCGATGAACGAATCCAGTTTTACCCTAAGGAGGTGTGCAAAAATAAGATCCCATTTTTGAAATGGTCTGGAAGAATCG
>CAZLNX010000055.1:0-23183 GCA_964560795.1 uncultured Anaerolineales bacterium
CGTAATGATCATATTGGAGTCCGAATCGAATCCAGCATTCTGGATAACCAGGTCGGGGATATCGATACAGTGGGGAGGTGCCGTCCAACCGGGGTTATCGCGCTCCACGCTTTCCTCCACCAGGTCATACGGATCCAGGGTTACACACAAATCTTCGGGGCGATCAATGCTGGGCATATCGGGATTGAAGATATCTGTCTCATTCCCAGGGTAGAGTACGAAATCGGGCAGGGTAAAAAAGCTAACCATGTCTAAGTTATTGCGGGTCATTAACACTTCAAGATCGGTGGTCCAAGTGCCTGAGCTGTAATTGTGAACGTTAATCCCATAACGGTTTCCTGTGGTGATGATCTCATCAATGCCTAGTTGAGGCAGTGGTGGGAAGCTGAGACCCTCATAAGATGTTTCCACCATCTCAGACCTGATGCTGAATTCAATCTGGCAGCGCTCATCGGGTGTGTGCGAAATTATTGTGCCGGTGTAATCCGTCTCGCCCTCGGGATCATAAATCTCTTCTCCTGGGATAACCATAACCCCTTCGCACAATTGACCTTCTCCTGCACCTTCTTGATCGAAGATTACAACATTTAATCCCAAGCCTTCTGATGTAAGAGGTACTTGGACGAAGTTGGGATCATCGCTCAGGATCATTAGCCAGCCGATACTGTACTCTAAATCTGGCTCCAACATCAATCCCACACAACCAGGATCACTACTACCACTGCAAGAACCATCCAACGCGATAGAATATATACCACCTAGACTGCTGACATTCATCATCATCAGTATGGGACCCATTTCGTCTTCCCCAAAATGATTTATGGTAAGGGTATCAAAGGAAACATATGCGGCTATATCACATTCATCTAGAGGGTCTTCTCGTTCGATCACCAGCGATTCGGATCGTTCGGACCATCGTGGTTCTCCAGTAGGATGTTCGGGGTCTGAGCGCCAGGCTTCCATGGTGATGTTGTAATCTAAGCCGCAAGGTGGGTCGAGCCACTCCGGAGGCAGCCAAATTGCACGCGTGTCATGATCGTAAACGGTGAACTGCAATGTGTTGTTGACATAGACATAAAATCCGTCAATCTGATCAACCGCTTCCATGTCGAGGCTGGGCTCCCAATCCCAGTTTAATTCGAAGGTTCTTTCGATGCGCAGGTTGAAAGGCGAAGGGATTGAGGTGTCCAAAATTGTGGGGAATCCCATTCCTCCTGACCGTCTCCCAATGCGGTATTCCATCTCAAAGCTGCCTTCACCCCCCGCGCTCTCAGCGAGACGAATTGCGCCATCCCAAGTGTCCGGTTCGGCAAGGATTTCTATGCGACCTAGTTCAACGCTGTCGGTACCACCGTCGGTGATGCCAACGCAGTTGATGTCGAAGGGCATCGGCTGGTTGCCTGGCCAGGTGAACACGGGGGCATGGTCCCCGCCAAGGTGAGCGGCCACATCCCAATCTGATCCGCCAAGCGGGGCGAAGGATTCGTCTGTGGATTGGTCATAGTCAACATCAGGGTACCATTGCGGCTCCAGGTGCCCCATACTAGCATAACAGTGCAATGCCTCGTATGCACTACCGGTTCGCAAAGCTAACGCTTCGACATGCACGCTTACGGGTTCCTCTGAAAACTCATCAGCGGGATCTGGCAGATCAACGCCGATTTCTTCGATAACATCCGCTGCATCCCCTGGAGGACTGTCCGATGGCGCGGGAGGGGATTCATCTGAGGGTGGGGCTGGCGCGCCACCCGATGGGGGTGATCCTGCTCCCGGGCTGCTGCCCCCGCTGGGGATGTCAATCGAATCACCAGCATCCGCTTCCCCATCAGCCATACCGGGATTCTCATCTAGAATATCATCCACACTGACACCATGTTCTTCAGCAATTGATTCTAATGTTTCGCCTTCCTCTACTGTGTGCGTGGTGGGCTGTGCTTCTTCTACCCACACCCGAATGCTAGCCACTCCGGTGACATCGCTCGATGAAATGGCACGCACTACCAGCGTGTGTTCGCCCTCGCCCAATGGCTCCCAGGGGACCATCAGTGCCAGTGCGGGAGGAGCGCTATCTGGCGCAGCTTCTTGGGCAAAATAGAAAGCATCATCAACCCAAAGTTCGACGCGCCTCACACCACCTTTATTACGAGCAGTAGCGTTTACCAGGGCATGATCACCCAATGCAATATGTTCCTGGTTTAACGGCTGATGAATGAGTACTAACGGGCGAGAATATACGGCGTTTACTTTGTTGGGGAAATACAATACGATCGCGACTACGACGCAGATACCAACCAAGATCAACGCGCCCAACGCAATACCAAATTTGATATTCAAATTCTTCATTTTGGTTGCCTCCTCGATCACGTCAGCGGGATAACGAAAGTGAACCAGCCAGACCAGTTGCCGGTGTTGCCCGCGCCGTCTATTGCTCTCACTCGCCAGCGATATTCCCAACCGCACTCTACAGACATCTCTTTCTCCGTCCCACCAATGCCAGTGAAAGGACTTCCGGAGACGTTGTTCCAGTTATTATCGCCGGGGTGGCGCTGAACTTCGACTTGGTATTGGCCAATGCCGCTTTCATCGGATACAGCTTCCCAGCGCATCATTACGCTGCCTACACAACCTAAATTGCTGCCGTTGATCGGTTTGAGCTGCTTGGGCGCGGGTGGTGCTGTATTATCAACAGGTACTGGCGTAAACGTAGCAGTGGGTGTGAAAGTTGAAGTCGGCGTAAAGGTTGCCGTAGCGCAGGTGCCTGTTACACGAATATCCACCGAGCGTTTTTCTTCTGTGCCGTCATTATGGATTATGGTGAGTGTATAGCGTTCATCTTTGCACAGGGTATCAGAGTAGGAGCCATCAAAGGCTTGTTCTGCACCGCCAAAGATGACAGACTGAACATTTTCCACATGCCAGTGAATGGTGAATTTGCCCCCAGCGTTGATTTCCCCAGGGTCGGCCCAGAAGTCTACAACAACATCAGGAGGCAATGTGGGCGTTACCGTTGCTGTTTGGGTCGACGTAGGCGTGAAAGTCGGTGTCGATGGTGTATCTTCTTCTTGGGCAGGCTCTTCTTCATCAGGGGATGGAGCCTGATCATCGGCAATTAGCGTGCCAACTTGAATCCGAGCGTGATCTGGCTCGCTGGCAGAACCATCTCCACCGAGAGCCAAGACTTGAATGGTGTACTCACCTGGGCCAGGGGGTGTCCATTCTTGAGAGAAGCGGGATAATTTGCCTTCCGTAGTGGGATTTTCTACATCGAAGTGCAGTGCGCCATTGATCCAGATTTCGATCTTGGTGATTCCTTCCGGGCTTGATGCGTGCCCTTCGATTTGTAGTGCTTGTCCCTCGGGTACACTGATACCATCAACCGGCACATCCAACCAAATATTGGTGCCGGTCAGATCTGTTGGCATTTCGCAGCTTGACAAAAGGATCGAAAATGTAAGGAGTAAGAAAAAACCTGCTAATCGTCGCCGAGTAACCATGGGTGCCTCCTAACCTGGTACAAGGGAAAAATCGGGGCGATACAGAAACTCTATTTATTCCCCGCCAAAATATCTAGTTTTGTTCATTCTAGCATAAGCAATCTTGAACACAATCCCCTAACAGTCCCGTTTGATATCGTAATTTACTCAGTTGTCGTTTTTTCGGCACGTACGAGGGCCAGGGAAGCTAATCGCCCTACTAAGATCAGGATATCCAAATCGCCTTCATGAAATGGTTCTCCGCTGCGGGTGTTGACGACTTCGATTATTCCTAATGGTCGTTTATTATCGTAAAGTGGCACCCCCAAGATCGAGGCAGTCTGGAAGCCTGTGGCTTCATCAATGTGGGAATACCAGCGGTGATCCTTCTGAACATCAGGGATAAGGATGGGGGTATTATTGGCGAGTACCCAGCCGGCAATACCCTGGTTGGCGGGCATACGATAGCCTAATAATTCTTTGCGGCTCTGCCCGATGATTTCTACGAAAACCAGTTGATTCTCCCTGGGACTTAGCAGCAGTAAAGAGCCATTCTCTGAGTTGACAGCTTCTAGCGCGGCAAACATTATTTTGCTAACTAATCCAAGCACATCAGTTTCAGGGGTGATGGCATCAAAACTGTATTGCAGTGTGTTGAGAGCATGGATGATTTGACGGAGTTTATTTTTTTCCGATTGTAGTGCTTGCATTTCTTCTTTGAGAGATGCGTTTGCCGAACGCAGAGTACGGATAATCTGTTGATCGGATTGCATGGTTTTCTCCTCTTATGAGCCTACAACTTCTATTATAACTGCTTCTCTCCCCGGGTTGTTGCCAGTATAATTAGGTGCAATGTCTACAACGAATATTTGGCACAGGATTATGCTCTTTGGATTATTGGCGGTATTTTTATTCACAGGATGCCAGTCAAGCCCGACAGAGACATCTCCAGCAGAAACTCAGGATTCAACATCCCCACCAGTTATTGACGATACGGATACACCCCTTCCGCTTGAACCTTCGGAAACTCCGGTCGAATTTGCCGTACTAGTCAACGGACAAGGGGTTACTAAGGCGGAGTATCAGGCAGAACTGGCGAGATATCGCGCCGCTATTGGCACGGAACTGGCAACAGAGGATGAGGAGTTGGTTCTGCAAGAATTGATTGACCAGTTGCTCATGGCTCAAGCCGCTGAGGATGCAGGTTTCATTGTCGATGAAGCTATGGTACAGAGTCGCATAGAGCAATTGGATATTGGCAATGATGTCCTGCAATCCTGGCTTGTTGAGCACGGGTATACGGATGAAAGTTTCAGAGATGCCTTAGCACGGTCAATTGCAGCCGCGTGGATGCGAGATCAGATTACTGCTGATGTAGCCAAATCTGCTGAGCAAGTGCACGCTCGTCAAATTTTGCTATATAATTCAGAAGAAGCGGATACTGTATTCAATCAATTAGGAGCTGGTTCAGATTTCGAAACGCTGGCAGTGCAGTACGATCCATTGGGTGCAGGGGATCTGGGGTGGTTCCCTCGGGGCTACCTCACTGTTCCAGAACTGGATGATGTTATTTTCAGCCTCTCACCCGGTGATTACAGTCCGGTAATTCAGACAATGTTGGGTTATCATATTGTTCAAGTAATCGAGAAAGACGCTGCATATCCTCTGAATCCGAATGCATATCGAGCAGTCCAAATTCAAGCTTTGGAGCAGTGGCTGCAGGAACATCGCAGTCAAAGCGATATCATAATAAACCTGCCATAACGACCAACCCCTACGAAAAGGGAGAGAAATATGGACAAAGATGTCTTTGATTATATAGAAGAGGGAGATGATTCTCCAGACCGCACGAATTTGGTGTGGAATATTCTGACGGTGGTTGTAGTAGTGATCGCGCTTTGTGTTGGTGTGGTCTTTTTGACTATTTTCATCAATCCCAATGCGGGGATCAACCCATTCCCACCCCCAACATTTCCTGCGGCGATGGAATTAGATACGCTTACCCCCACGCCGAAGCAAGTGCTGCCCCCCACGTGGACCATGACACCAACTGAAACGCTGATCCCAACCATTACGGATACGCCCGAACCAACGGTGACGCTTGCGCCGATTACTGATGCGACAGCAACAGAAACTGTAGAGGCAGAGGCCGCTGAAGAGAGCGATATGCCGTTCGTACTCCATGATGGCAATCCTCAATATATTCCCAATCTCTATCATGCCGAATTGGGCTGCAATTGGATGGGTGTCGGCGGGCAAGTGCTGAGTTTGAATGGTGCTCCGGTTACAGGAGTCGTTGTCAAATTGGGTGGGCAGTTGGCCGGTCAAGATGTGGAAAAAGTTACCGTATCGGGTATTGCCACCAAATACGGCCCGGCTGGATATGAGTTTGATCTGACGGATATCGTAAATGAGCCCACTGCATCATCTTTCTCCCTTTGGGTGCAGCTATTAGATCAGGCGGGATTGCCCATGTCTGACCAAATTTTCTTCGACACTTATCAAGAGTGTGAAAAGAGTACGATCATCATTTACTTCAAACAAGTGAAGTAGCATCTAGAATAAGACAAGACCCGGAGCAAAACCGGGGCTTTTTCATATATGAAGATTGGTTGTTGGATGTTAGATGGAAGAAGTGAGATGTGATATCTTAGGGGAAGAGTCTTTTAACGTGCTCACCGATAAGGTCAACGGCTTGACGGATTAGCTTTCGGTTAGCCTCGATCTGGTGCCAGCGGCTGGCACCAGAGGAGTGGGGTAAGGGGACTACAAAACGGCCAGCGACTTCTTTTTGGGCACCGATGATATCGGTCAGTTTCATGCTTTTGGGGAAGAAAAGATTGATTGCCAAGCGTCCAATGGGGATGATCAAGGTTGGATCGATGAATTCTATTTCGCGATCCAGATAGGGTCGGCAGAATTCCTGCTCTGTCCGGCTGGGGACGCGGTCTCCGCTGCCCGATGGCGAACGGCCAGGATAGCACTTGGTCACTGATGACATGTACTGGGTGGAGCGGAACCATGTTTCTTCAATGCCAGCATCCGCCAGCCATTTGAAGAGGCGTTGTCCGCTGCCGGCATTGAAGGGACGGTTGGCTTCGACTTCGGTGATGCCGGGCGCCTGTCCGATGGTCATGATGCGGGCACCCATTCCACCAGAGAAAATCGCCGGTGGGGTGATCTCGTGTCCGTCGTCCAGGCAAATGCGGCATGCCCGCATGGTTTTGTGGAGCGTAATAAGGTTGTTTTCTTTATTCATCATGGCTTGTTTGATTATTTTGAGATTCTCTGTGGTTTCGGCAAATTTCGAAAATGAATGAATTGAAATGCTGATTGAGTAGGGCGATAAGAAGCTTATCGCCCGTATCGAACTCGATGATTTATTCAATATGGCCCATTTTTGGATCCCGCTTGGTTTCGATACAGCCTCCGCTTCGCTACGGCTTACTCAACCCGCGGAAGTTCAAAGCGCCGGTTGAGTGTTGTGAGTGAGCGAAAGCGAGCGAACAGCGTATCGAAACCAAGTGACTTTAGCCATTTTCTCCACTTATCTCCATCCACTTTTCTTTGATGAGGATGGCATCTTCTTCGAGAATTGGACTTTCGCACAAGATACGGCCGCCACAGTTGAAGTCTTTGAGAGCGGATAAGATTGCATCGAGGTTAAAATCAGACTCTTTGATTGGCAGATGTTCCTTCTCTCCCTTAGGGGTGTACTCGATCCCAGACATGTGGATGTGCAACCTCTGGAGTGATTCCGCTCCCAAGGCATCTGCATATGCTTTGAGCACTTCAACCCACTCATCGTAGCTGTTCATCCTGCCATCACCCGTGCGAGCATGCAGATGGGGAAAATCTATGCAGGGCTCGACGCCATCGATAGCGATGCTCATCTTCAGGGTATCATCTAATGCCCCCAGCATAGCGGATTTACCCATGGTTTCAGGTCGCAGTATGACAAAGTTATCCGCGGCGCGCAGCTCATCGATACAACCACCCAGACGATCGATAGCGATGGGCAGCACATCTTCGGGTGGATTTCCGAAATACGAACCGGGATGGAAGATGATATCCGTGGCCCCAGCTAGATTGCCAAAATGAGCGGCGTCCATCAAGCGCTTGCGAGATTTCGGCCACTCTTCGTCATCAGCATTCAAGTTAATATAATAGGGCGCGTGGATACTGATGCAAACGTCATTTTCTTCCCCGGCAGCCTTGATATTGGCGCAGGTTTTTTCACTGACCCGCACAGAGCGCACCCAGCCCAATTCTATGGTGCTGAGCCCCAGCGTGGGCATATGCATCACTGCCCCAACGCTGCCGCCGGGCTTTTTGGGATTGGATTTTGGGGAGCCAACAGTTCCAAAACGAAAACTTTCTTCAGACATGTTTATACCTCTAATGAAATTAATACCAACCACAGATAGACGCAGATAAAAAGTTGACAAAGCTGTGTTTTCAAAGCTATGCGCTCCTACGGGTAGGTACGCCCGTGGACGCCTATTTATCTGCTGTGGTAAATGAGAATCTAGAATTGCGAATTATTAATTATCGATCTTATTTTATCTAACAGTGGTGGTCCCAAAATTAATAACCCGATGAGAACCGAAGCCGCGGCAGTGATCAGAACTGCCGCGGCGCTGACATCTTTGCTGACTTTGGCAAGGGAATGCTCTTCAGGTTGGATCAAATCTGTTAGGGCTTCAAGGGCAGTGTTGAAAAATTCGGCTGCCCAAACAATGGCCAGGGTCAAGATAATGATTGCCCAGTCTTGAGGAGAGAGTTCCAGCCAGATGCCTAGAATGATAACGGCGATACTCAGGCTGGCATGAACCCAAGTATTCCGCTGGGTGCGCAGGACATGCCACCAACCTTCGATGGCATAAGCGATGGCGCGAATTCGGGAACGCAAGAATGAGATCATGATTGATGCATGGTTGATGATTGAAGGTTGATGAATGACTACTCTGGGAGTGTTATATTGCCGATGCCAAGCGAACCCATGATTTCTGCCTGGGCTGCCCACATGCGGTCTTTCTCTTCTTGGTCGGTGTGGTCATGACCGAGTAGATGGAGCAGACCGTGCACGATCAATAGCTGCATTTCTTCTTCAATTTCGTGGCCGCCAGCTTGGGATTGGGCTTCTGCCCGGGGGTAGGAGATCACCACATCCCCCAGGTACGATGCTCCGCTTTCGGGATCAGTTAACTCTGATGGAAAAGAAAGTACATCAGTGGGTGCATCCAGCCCTCGGAACTGGAGATTTAATTCATGCAGTTGTTCGTCCGAGGTGATCACGATGCTGAGTTCGGCATTCGTCGGGGCTGTTTGGTGTTCAAGCGTAGCTTTGGCTGCACTTTCACAGAGTTGTGTTTCGACTAATGAGTGGAATTCTTCCGAAATATCAAGGTAAATGTGCATTGATTGAATTGGGTTTTGTGATCTCTTCTGCCTGGTGGTTATTTGGGGTTGGCATATTCAGTGTGGGATAGTCAACGCGCGGATGATAAACGCCCCGCAAGCTGGCAACAAAGGATTCAGCAATGGTGTGCAAATCAGATAGTGTTAGTGCTGTGTCATCAAGCTGATCCTGGCTGAGACGTCGATCGATTGTGTCTGTGACAAGGAAACGAAGCTGCTCTTCGGTTTCGGGTTTTTGCGAGCGAATACGTGCCTCACAGCCATCGGCCAACATAACCAGTGCAGTTTCACGTGATTGAGGGCGCGGGCCAGGGTAAGTAAATAGACGATCATCAACGAGTGATTCATCCCCATTGGCGTTGTTGACAGCCTGGGTCCACTGATATTGGGTTTTGAGATTGCCATGATGTTCGGCAATGAATGTTTTGATGCGGTGGGGCAAGCTGTGGTCGTTGGCTAATGCCAAACCATCGGTTACATGTTTTATGATAAATGCGGCACTATCAGCTGGGTCAATATCATCGTGAGTATCAATCTGCCCGGGAATTTGGTTTTCGATGAAGAAGTAAGGGTTTTGGGCTTTGCCAATATCGTGATATAGGGCACCGACTCGCGTCAATAAGCTATCTGCACCGATCCGTTCAGCAGCCTGTTCAGATAAATTGGCAACCTGCAAGCTGTGCTGATATGTCCCGGGAGCGTTGCGCAACAGGTATTCAAGCAGTGGATTATCAGGCCGGGAGAGTTCTAATAAATGCAGAGGTGTGATTTGTCCTAATATGGGTGCTAGCAGATATTGAAGAAGTACAGTCACCCCAGCAGCAATGAGACCGTTCAAAAGCGTGGTCGCTGACTGCGTGGCTAACTCACCTAGATTGATCTCAGGTTGAATGAGGTGGAATGCAGTTATGATGGCTGCCCCAGAAGCTGCTACCGTGATGCCTACCCAAATGTACATGCTGATGCGTTGTTCTCGTTTAGGGATCAGAACTCCAAAGAGGCTGCTCACACCATAAAAGAGAAACAAAACACCGGAGTTAGGATGTCCGTATACTGTTAGCAGGATCAGTGGCATTACGGAAATCAGGGCTAATTCTTCACTCAAAAGACTGGCAAGAATCAAAGCATATGCAGATAGCGGAAAGAGATAAGGAGCCAGTGCGTGTATGGACATAGTCAGTCGCCCTAAGCCCAAAAAGGCCAGGAATAGAGAAGCGACCATGAGCAAACCGCGCGTGTTTTTTCCCCTCAGCGGTTTGCGTCGAATGAAAATAATTGCTAAACCGGCGGATAGAATAACTAATATTCCAGCACTCGCAGTTTCTTGCCAGCTTCGCTCAGGCTGAGCCAAGCCCATGTGGCGCAGTGCTTCAACATCTACCTCGGATACAACTTCACCGCGTTGGACAACAACTTCACCAGCGGCAAAGGAAACAATGACTGGTTCAACAGCCTCGATGGCTTGTTGACGGGCTGCTTCAGTTAAGCTTTCACTGTAAAAGCTATTAGGGGCAATGAAGGCGGTAACTAGGTCAGCGACAATGATGGCTTGATCTGCTGGGAGGGCCAGGGAGACAAGATTGGGTACCGTGCGGAGCAAATCAGTGACGCGGTTTTCTTGGATAGTGTTGCGCATCATTTGTTCAAGTACCACTATGGCTTCTTGTTGAACAGCTGTCCAGCGAGGGTCATTCAGGCCGAGAATGCCAAGGGCTGTGTCCTGACTGAGATTGATTTCTTGAAGCGCAGCGAGATCGGTTAGTTTTTGTTCTTCCGATGCGTGGATATCGGCGCGTACACTGGTGATATACGCCTGGGCAGCGCGCAGTTTCTCCATCTGTTGGCGGGCGATATTTGTGTCCGCCTGGGTATATTTCGCCGAGACGGCTCGCAGGGCATTTTCGCGCTGCTGTTCTGTGCGTACCGTACTTTCAAAACTTATGGCTGAAGGAGCCAGAATATCTTGAGTTGCTACATCCCCCGTTTGAAGATCGCCTGCCGATACTGAGATCGTTGGCGTGTAAACCACAATAGCCATGACAGCCCCGCTACTTATGATCAGGAGAAAGATCAGAAAGATGATCCGCTGCCAGGGAAGTTTTGATGGACTTTCAGCCATGAATTAGGGGACAGGTTCAGTAAATAGTATTCAGCGTACTATAACAGCTACTGAAAACTGATCACTGTACACTGTTTACTGGGAAAGCAACTCCCGCACGATTTGATTGGCTTCTTTCCCGTCAGCGCGCCCACGGACTTTGGGCATGAGGGCTTTCATCACCATGCCCATTTCTTTGGGAGTAGTAGCGCCTACTTCAGCAATAGCCTCTTTGACCAGTGCTTCCAACTCTTCGCTGCTGAGGGCCTGGGGTAGGTATTCTTCTAAAACAGCGATTTCAGCCTCAGCTTCGGCAATCAGGTCATCGCGTCCAGCTTTCTTGGCGCCCTCGATGGTTTCGTGACGCGCTTTGACTTCTTTCTGCAAGATTGCCAAAACATCTGGCTCTTCTAGCTCGCCTTTTTTGTCAATCTCAGCGTTTTTTATGGATGTCATCGCCATGCGAACCACGCGTTTGCGACGATCGTCTTTGGCCTTCATGGCCTCTTTTAGAGATTGGGTTAGTTTTTCCTTCGTACTCATACTAAGATTATACCCTTATCCCATAGGATGGCGCATCTTTTGGCCACCGATCAGGTGCAGGTGCAGGTGGTAGATCTCTTGGCCGCCATCAGGGCCAACGTTGATGATCAGTCGATAGCCGGACTCGTCGATGCCTTCCTCTTTCGCCAAAGATCTTGCAGTGAGGAACAAGTGCCCTACGAGGCTCTCATCTTCAGGGGTGAGATCATTGATCGTGGCAATATGTTTATTGGGAATGATCAGGATATGAGTCGGTGCGACAGGGTTGATATCTCGAAAGGCTGTGACAAGGTCGTCCTGGTACACTTTCTCGCTTGGGATTTCGCCTGCAATGATTTTGCAAAATAAACAATCACTCATGGGGGGTCCTCCTGTATTACAAAAGCTGTCCCACTAAACCGCTTTCAGATAAACTGGTAAGCTTGACGGGCGTAATTTGATTCCACAATTTCTTCGGGGCTTGTGCACGGACGCGCAGATAATTATCTGTTAATCCGCTTAGGGACCATCCATCTGGCCCCAGTGCTATGGCGCTCTCCCATAGTACGGAGAGATTTTCTCCCAAAAATCGTTCTTGATATGCGTCTTGTGCGGCCGCAATTGCTGCGCGCATACGCGCATTGCGCGCTTTGCGGACTTCATGGGGTACGTGGTCCGGCATGCGCGCCGCGGCTGTCTCTTGGCGTGCTGAATAGCTAAAAACATGCCCCCCGGCGAAATTCATGCTCTCGACGAAACGCAAACTTTCCTCGAACTCTGCACCACTCTCTCCTGGGAAACCTACGATGATATCGGTTGTAATCGCTACATCTGGGATAGCGGTACGGGCTGTGTTCACTAAATGGGCGAACTCGTCGGGAGTGCTCTTCCGGGCCATGCGCCTTAGCGTGGCCGCGCAGCCTGATTGCAGTGGCAAATGCAGATGCCGGGCCAGGCGTTTGTTTTCCCAAAGCGTGAAGAAATCGTCATTTAAATCCCAAGGTTCCAGGGATGAGAGCCTGAGACGGGGGATATCTGTTTCTCGTAAGATGAATTCGACTAAGCTTTTTAGATGGGCGGGTGTATCGAAATCTGCACCCCAAGAGCCGAGATGTACGCCGGTAAGTACAGCTTCTTGAGCGCCTCCCTGGTATGCTGCCAGAATGTCTTTCGTGATCTCTTCGACTGGGCGACTGACGCTACTCCCGCGGGCGACCGTTGTGATGCAGAATGTGCATCGATTGTCACAGCCATCTTGCGCCTTGATGAAGGCCCGAGTACGCAAGCGTGCCCCAGGGATAGGCTCTCGCTCAACCGGTTCGATGTCAAAAGATTCAGTGGAGATTTGAAGGAGATCAGACACCAGATTATCTTTGTCGATATTGGAAACCACACGACTGACCCCGGGGAGGGTTGCCGCGATTTGGGGTTCCATTGTCGCCCAACAACCTGTGGCAATCACTTCTCCGCTGCCGGCGCGTGTTGCGCCGCGGATCTTCTTGCGTGAGTCAGCCGCGGCGGCTGTGGTGACCGTACAGGTATTGACCACGGTCAAATCGGCTTCGGCAGGGTCAGAAACCAAAATGTGCCCGGCGAGGCGAAATTGCCGGGCATAAGTTTCGATTTCACTCTGGTTCAGGCGGCAGCCGACGGTGTCTAGATAAACTTTCATATATGTTTTGCGTTAGAACGTTGTATGTTGAACGATTGAAGCACGTGTGCACGTTCAACATGTGGATGTGCGAACGGTGTCAGGGTTTTTTGACGACAAGATTATCAAACTGAATGTCGACTCCAACTTCGGCTAAGGTACCGGCCAGCAAGCCGACATCTCCCGAAGAGAATGAAGTATCTTCAATTTCTGCCAGTTTCACGTTATTTGCATACAGTACCAAATGAGTGCCAACACAATCAGCGCGGATATGATTTGATGCATTCCCTTGATTGACGTCTTCGGTGGGGTACATTTGATCTGCGTTGAGCATAGTCCATTCGGAATTGTCGTATTTGCCAATCCCGTAGAAACCATCGCTACTTATAATGAAGAAATAGAAATTCCCAAGATCCTGGTAGCGGCAGATGATGCCAAAATTGTTATCATCAGGACCGCCAACTTTCTGCGCGTCGACTTCAACAACAACATCAGTGAAATTTAAGCCAGGATTTGCCCAAATATCTGTATCTTCGGTGTTGATAAAAATGCGATAGTGACCATTTTCGTAGTCTGTGATGCCTTCAGCCACGCTGACCTGATCCCATCCACTGGACGAATCGGAGAAATCATCTTGGAAAAGTACATTGGCTGGCAAACTGGGTGGTTCTTCCGGGGATGTGATCCCACTCAAAGCAGCACATGCTAATGACGTGAAAAGCAGTGCTGATATGATAGCAATGAAATAATATTTCTTGTTCATTGTGATCTCCTAATGGCGTAGGGATTGCGAAATTTCGCTAAATTGTAGCATATCGGTGTGAATTGTGAAATTAAGGGGCCAAGTTTTCTTGCAGCAGGCGTGTGGCATGGTCCGCAGTTGGTGTATTGGGGGCGAGTGTAATTGCCATTGATAGATGGGAACGCGCCAATTCAGGCTGATCTTGCAAGACATAGAGTAAACCTAAATGCAGATGGGTTGGGGGGTAGAGTTCATCGTGTTGCAGTACCTGTAAATAATAGCGCTCAGCATTAATATAATCACCAAGACGGAATAACACCTGCCCCATTACATCAAGAGATCCCGGGTCGTTGGGCTTCAAGGTCAATGCCTGACGAGCCGCGGGCAAGGCGACGCCATGCAAGTCTACGTTGTAGCGGATGCAAAATTCAGCCAATGCCTGATAAGACGTCGAGTCGAATGGATCAAGTTCGATAGCTTTTTCGTAGAGTGTCTGCGCAGTGACTAGTTCGCCAATTTGTGCCCACGTCTCACCAAGATGGATTAACAAGGTGGCGTTGTATGGATCAAGATCGGCGGCTTTTTGCAAGTACTCTTGTGCTTGTTGATGATCTCCAGCGCGCTGCCAGTACAGTGCCATGAAGGTATTGGCTGCCAGGGATTCGGGATCCAAAATCAGCGCCCACCCTAATTCGGGTAAGCCATCATTGGGCGACGGGTTTTTGATCTGTTGGTAGGCTTCTCCCAGATAGGCCCAGGCTTCGGCGTAGTCGGGGCGCAGTTGTGTAGCCCGTTGGAAAGCGTGAGTGGCGTATTCCCATTGATCCTGTTGGGCCAGCTTTTGCCCGGCTACCAACAAAGTATAGGCTGGTTCTTCTTTGGGTAATGCCCGTTGAATAACAAAGGCCAGTTCGCGGGATAGAGTTTCCAATTCAGGATTATGTTCCGCAGCTTGAAGCAAGTAGGGAGGGGCGGACTCGGGTTGGTGGGCGGCGAGTAGAATGCCGAGGGTGTAGTGGATATTGGGAGTTGGATGTTGGAGGTCAGAAGCGTTTAGTTCAATGCGCTCTCTTAGAGCCGCGATTGCATAATCGTAATCACCTTTAGCTAGGTAGGCATCGGTGAGGCGAGTAAGAGATTCTTCAGAAGGGGGGTATTTATTGTTGAGGGTTTCCCAGGTTTGGATGGCAAGGTCGAGATCGCCGGTGAATAAATAGGTGTCACCTAAAGCGAGATATCCAGATGACGAGAGATGGCCAGTGGACAGGGCTTGATTGAAATAATCGATGGCTTCCTGAAAGGCATCTGCGGCCATGGCGCTGTGGCCGGCTTGTTCCCAAAGATCATCTCTCCAGGGGAGTTGTTCGGCGAGGTGTGCTAGTTCCTCAGATGCTTGGAGGCTGTTATCACTTTGGGCACGGCGCGCCAACTCAAACCCCCGTCTGAGCGCATGCGGGCGTGGAGCGATCCCCAAAAGGGCTATCAAGATCAAAAGACCAAGAATCCGCTGAATGATCCCTTCATCCCAGAATCTTCTCATACGCTAATTATACAGTGATAGTTTGGATTATAATTGTGCGCACTCTACCAAAACAGGAGATTTCGATAATGGATTTTGCTTTGACAGAAGAGCACCGCATGGTGCAAAAGATGGTGCGTGATTTCGCCCAAAAAGAGGTCGCTCCGGTGATCAAGGAGTATGACCGGGCGCAGGAGATGGCGCCTTTTGTGCTGCCGCGTTTGGCGGAGTTGGGCATACTGGGCATCTGTATCCCCGTGAAATATGGCGGGCAGGGCATGGATTATGTTTCCCTGGGTCTGGCATGTGAAGAGCTAGAAGCCGTGGATACGACCCTGCGAGTGATTATGTCGGTACACACGGGGCTGTGCAGTATGACTATTTTGCAGTGGGGTACAGAGGAGCAGAAAAAGAAGTTCCTCGTCCCGCTGGCGCGCGGCGAAAAAATAGGATCTGGCGCATTTACTGAACCGGGCGCAGGCTCAGATTTTGGCAATATCCAGACTGCCGGCAAGCGCGATGGGGATGATTTCATCTTGAATGGTGAAAAGATGTGGATTTCCCTGGCCACGAAGGCCGATTATGCCATGGTGACCGTGCGCACGAACCCCGATACTGAGAAAGGCTATCAGGGTTTGACCGCCTTTCTTGTTGACTTGAAGAGCCCCGGCGTGACCGTAGGGGACATTCACGGCAAGTTGGGCGTGCGTGCCGGGTCCACGGGTTGGATCAATTTTCAAGATGTGCGCGTTCCCGCTGCTAATATGATCGGTAACGAGGGCGAGGGTTTCAAGGTTACCATGTCGGCATTTGATAATGGGCGCTACACTGTTGCGGCTGGTGCCACAGGTTTGATCCGGGCAGCGATGGAAGCCAGTGTATCTTATGCCAACGAGCGCAGATCGTTTGGCAAACCAATTGCTGAACATCAACTGGTTCAGGCTAAGATCGCGCGGATGGCCCTTGATTATGATGCATCCCGACTGCTGTACTTGAAAGCGGGTTGGATGAAGAACGTGGGTGAGCGTAACACCCGCGAAACTTCATCTGCAAAGTGGTATTCCACAGAAAAATCCTTTGAGGCCGCCAACGAAGCTATCCAGATCCACGGTGCCTATGGCTTCAGCGATGAGTATGAAGTCGAGCGATATATGCGCAACGCACGCGGCGCGGTGATCTATGAGGGCAGTAATGAGATCCAACACCTGATCCAGGCCAGCTATGCCTTGGGTAACCGGCGCGATAAGCCCCTGCGCATGGAGATGCCCGCTTACGATCCTGATGAATGGCAGGAAGAGTAAGTGCGTAACCAACAATGTGTGACGAGTTACACTTGTCAGTGACGATATAGTAGGCTATACAATGGCTGAACGCAATGTTCTAACTGCTATGAAGAATTTTTGTAACGAGGGTATTTTGTTCAAACGAATCGTGAAGCTCATGAAACATAGGAGGTCGCTTTGAAAATCGCCGTATGTGTTAAGCAAGTGCCCGATACCGCTGCACAAGTGGTAGTGGAAGACGGGCAAGTCTCCTGGGGAGATGCTCCGTTGGTGATCAATCCCTGGGATGAGTACGCCGTGGAGGCTGCCTTACAGACGGTCCTAGACCAAGGCGGAAGTACCAAAGTTATTAGCATGGGAAAAGCTGAAGAGACTGAAGCGCTGAAACATGCCCTGGCTATGGGTTGCAATGAAGCAGTTTTGGTTTCTGACCCCGCGCTTGCGAACTCGGATAATGTCGCTGTAGCTAAGGTTTTAGCTGCTGCCATCCAAAAGGTCGGTGATGTGGATTTGGTCTTCTTCGGCAAGCAGGCCGTAGATAGTGATACCGGTACACTACCTGCGATGGTCGCCCGAGTATTAGGCTGGCCGGCAATCACATTGGTTTCAGCCATACCTGAGTTGAGCGAGGATGCCATCAAGGCTGAGCGCGCTATAGAAGAGGGACGGCAAGTTGTTGAGAGCAAGTTGCCAGCAGTGGTCAGTGTAATCAAGGATTACGGCGAGCCGCGTTACCCATCTTTCATGGGCATTCGCAAAGCTGCTCGGGCAGAAATCCCGGTTTGGGATTTAGGTGAGTTGGGGATCGAAGCACCTGCCTCGGTGATCTCCTGGCCGGATATGATGAATCCTCCCAAACAGGAAGTCACCACCGAAATCGTCGATGGTGACAGTCCTCAAGACATTGCTGAAAAATTGGCCGATAAGATCATGGCGGAGAAGGTGCTCTGATGACAAACAAAATTTGGGTGTATATCGATCAATTTAAAGGCCAGGCGCTGCCTTCGTCATGGGAGGGAATTGGTGCAGGCTTATCATTGGCGGAAGAATTGGGCGGCGGGGTGACAGCATTGGTTTTCGGTCAGGATGTTGAAAGTGTTGCCCAGCAAGCCTTTCACTTCGGTGCGGATGAAGTGCTATTGGCCGATGATGCCACTTTGGCTGAATATCGTTCTGAGCCCTACACGGCCTTAATTGCCAAGCTGGCCGCCGAAGGTGCCCCTGATGTGATCCTGTTTCCAACCACAACCCGCGGCCGTGAACTGGCGGGTATGAGCGCCGTTGATTTAGATTCGGGCGTCTTGGTGGATATCACGGCGTTGGAAGTGCAGGACGGCACGATTGTGGCGACTCGCCCTGTCTATGCTGGCAAGCTTCTCGCCAAAGTGCAGTGCAGTGCCAAACCGCAGATTGTTACGCTGCGTGGTCGGGCATTTGCAAAACCTGAAGCGGATGAGTCTCGTTCTGGAACCTTGACTAAAGTTGACGCCGCCATGGCCGAGGACGATATCGCTTTGAAGGTAGTGGATTACACAACATCTGAAGCTGGTGTCAGCCTGACAGATGCTGCAGTTATTGTCTCGGGCGGGCGCGGAGTTTCTAACAACCCCAACCTGGAACCTCCCGGCGATCTGAGCGAAGAAGAGCAGGAAATCTGGCGGGCACAGCAAGGCTTTGCCTTGGTCAACGATTTGGCTAGTGTGCTTGGGGCGGCGGTCGGTGCCAGCCGCGCCGCCGTTGATGCAGGTTATATTCCCTACGTCAATCAGGTTGGCCAGACTGGAAAGGTAGTATCTCCCGACTTGTATGTCGCTTGTGGTATCTCAGGCGCCATTCAGCACCTGGCGGGTATGCGTACCAGTAAGCTGATTGTGGCAGTCAACAAAGATGTCGATGCGCCAATATTCAAGTTGGCTCGCTTTGGGGTTGTTGGCGATCTATTTGATATCCTGCCGCCCCTTATAGAAGCATTACGGGGCAAATTGGATCAATAAACCGAATTAGCGTTCAGAATAGTTTACAAAGAGCAGATTTTGTGATCTGCTCTTTTCTTTTTATTCAAATTGGAGTAGGATTGTCGTATAAGTACTACGGCACCAAGCTTCTTCTGTGTAACTGGCAGTGTTTCTTCTTTTATGAAAGAGCCCATAATGCTACTAGGAGGCGTTAGTCGATGAAAATCTCCCGTATTACCCAACTTTTCAACAATAATCGAAAAAGATATTTCGTTTTGATATTGGGGTTGATTCTATTGTCTTTGATTCCTTCTGGAAAAACTATGGCCGCGACGGAACCTCCCCTACCTAACTTAGGAGAATTCGCCCCGGTGATTCCC
Source organism: uncultured Anaerolineales bacterium (assembly GCA_964560795.1). Taxonomy (GTDB): domain Bacteria; phylum Chloroflexota; class Anaerolineae; order Anaerolineales; family UBA11858; genus NIOZ-UU35. Next base: position 19,045 of record CAZLNX010000055.1, read on the forward strand.
CCTGGAGAGCCTACTGAAGTGAAAATTGGCCTTTATATGATTGCCTTAGATAGAGTGTCTGCACCATCAGATGCCTCTCCTGAATTTGAGGTCGAGATGTTTATGGATCTCCAATGGAAGGACGAGCGCCTGGCATTTGATGCCGAAGAGTATGGCTACGGCCGTAAGATCTATGAAGAGCACGCTGCCGAACTCGAATTGGAGCAAATCTGGTGGCCGGATGTCGAAATCGAGAATGAAATTCATGGTCGAGAAACTGAGAATCTAGGATTGATCATCTTTCCAGATGGTACTGTGGAGTATGCTGAAAGGTTCGTAGTCACAGTTCATGCTGATTTCGATTTGCGAAAATTTCCATTTGACGATCAATACTTTGAGTTGGATCTTGAATCCTTTGTCTGGGATAGCCGATACCTGGTTTTCATTCCCAACGAAGATAGAATTGGTTATGATCCCCATTACACTGGTGAGGAGTGGATAATTGACTCTCTATTTACAGAGGTCAAGTTAGAAGAAGAAATCCGTTCGGATGAAGCCTTTTCCGAGTTTGTTTACACGTTACATGGGAAGCGACTACCACAATTTTACATAATGAAGATATTTCCCATGTTTCTCATTATTATCCTAACCTGGTCTGTATTCTGGCTGGAAGGCGCGACAGCTCCGGAAATGAGTATCAGTTTTATTGGCTTGTTGACAGTCGTCGCATTTCATCGGATTTTCTCGGGTCTTTTACCGCGATTATCTTATATGACATACCTGGATGGTGTCATTTTTGTGGGGTATTTCTTTGCGAGTCTGGCCATTATAGAGAATGTGATTGTCCGTAGGGTTAGTGAGGAAGAAGGAGCCAAGCTTGATCGAATATTCCAACGATATGTCCCCCTATCATTTGTCATCTTGAATGTGTTGTTGGTGCTGATATTTTTAGTATAGGTTTTCAGGTATAAATAAGATTGGTAAATATTTGTGAAGATTCTTCCCACATTCCCATTTATCTATATTATTTGTCTGGAGCTTTTCTCTAAAAACAGACAAATTCTATCCATAAAATTTCCTTGCCTTGCCTATAGTTGTGATATATAATGATCCTAGTACTTTGGTATGACGTACTGAGGAACTATCACCGTACATTTCAAACGCAGGAGCAGGCAATTTATCTGTTCCTGCGCGCTTATTGGGGCTGATTGCAATATAAGGAGGTCGCCTGTGTTTGAAACTGATGCTCTCTATCAAAATGACCCGAAATGGAAAAATGTGCCTCTCGGACACCAGAATAAGGAAACAATTGGCACCTGGGGTTGTTTGCTGACTTCGATGACCATGGTTGCCAATGGTTTTGGAGCAAATGAAACCCCTGAATCCATGATGAACAAACTAAAAAGCTCAGGGGGATTCCAGGGCGCGCTGGTGATTCCCGCTGCTATGCCTGGCGTAGTTCCGGGCATTGTTTTCAAGGGGTATCAACCCTGTGAAAACCATCCCGCACCGCTTTCTCAGATCGATGCTGCTTTGGCTGCCGGGATGCCAATCATTGCCCAGGTGGATTGGTCGCCAAAGGCTGGGTTGCAGACACACTGGGTTGTCATCTATGGTAAAGAAGGCAATCGCTACTTGATGAAGGATCCCTATAAATACCGCGGTGACTCTCCCACCAAGAAACTTTACCTGACCGATCGCTATAAACATCTGGGCAAAGACCCTGCTGGTGCAATCACTGGAGTGGTTTGGTTTGAAGGAACCCCAGCAAGTGGCGCTTCAGCAGCTGCCCCTGCGGTGGTGTCAAAACCGGAGAAAATTCCTGTACCTGAGAATACGTTTAAGGTGTACGGTACCGCAGATGGTCTTGCTTTCCGTGCATCACCTTCAATTGCAGGTGGTTTGATTTCTCGCTTACCTTTGCATGTCGAATTGACATCATTGGAGCCAAACGCAAAGAATAAGGTTGGTGTAACGAACGAATGGATGCACGTCCAGGAGCCAGGTGGAGATCAGGGATATGTGGCTGCCTGGTATTTATCGCATTCCATTGAAGAAGAGGAAGAAAAGGCTCAAGCACCAAAAACAGGGGATACCAGTTTGATTGTGCGTCCTACAACAGATGGGTTAGCTTTCCGTACAACACCTCAGGTTGCACCTCACACGATGATCAAACGGCTGCCACAAGGATCATCACTGATTGTCCAAGAACCCCAGGCAACCGCACAAGCAAAAATCGGTGTTACTGGACAGTGGTTGAAAGTCAAAGATGTCTCGAACAAGGTTGGCTATGTAGCCGCATGGTATGTAACTAAAGGTGGTGAACCAGCCCTGGGGGTTCGTCAGCAGCAAAAAAGCGCCAAACCAACTGCCGATCCAGATGATGAGATTATTCTGCGAACAACCACTGAAGGCGTAGCGCTGCGTCGTGAAACACGTGTCGCTCCAGATACATTGATCAAGCGCATGCCCAACGCATCTGAGCTTATCCTATTAGATAAAGCGGAAGCCAGCAAAGTTGGTGTTCAGGATCAGTGGATTCGCGTGGAAGACATCGAAGATGATCAAGGGTATGTAGCGGCCTGGTACGTTGTCAAAAGATAATTTGAATTAGGGTGACCACTTAATTCGCCAGGTCACCCTAATTTTTTGATTGAAAAAAACCAAGCGAAAACCTTTTCGTGAAGCTGGGCTTCACCAGGAGAACATGTTATGGGAAAGATTCTAATGGTGCACTCTTTTCGAGGCGGCACTGGGAAAACAAGTACGTCCGCGAATGTTGGCGCGCTTTTGGCTACGATTGGTTTGCGAGTGGCGGTAATCGATACGGACATCCAATCCCCTGGCATTCATGCCCTGTTTGGCATTGATGAAAAAGGGATTGATAAAACTCTAAACAGCTATTTATGGGGGGAAAGCAAAATTGAAGAAGCAGCCATTGATGTGACTGATCGATTAAGTGATACAGCTGAAGGAAAATACTTTCTCGTTCCTTCAAGTATTAAAGCCAGTGATATCGCCAGGGTTTTGCGAGATGGTTACAATGTCACTCTTCTGGATGATGGCTACAAGAATCTAATGGATGCTTTGGAGCTTGATATCTTAATTATTGATACCCATCCGGGGCTAAATGATGAAATTCTATTATCGATGGCATTTGCCGATACACTAGGAATCATCTTGCGCCCTGATCAGCAAGATTATCAGGGCACCAGTATTTCAATGAAACTTGCCCAAAACCTTGAAGTCAAGGATATTATGCTGATTGTCAATAAATCGCCGCAGCTTTTCCAAGAAGAGATGGTCAAGGCCAAGGTTGAGGAGGCATATAAGGGCGAAGTAGCAGCTGTTATTCCCCACTCAGAAGAAATGCTTGCGCTTTCCAGCGCGAAACTATTCGTTGTTGAGCATCCTGACGATCCGTTGACAAAAACATTCAAACAAATAACGAAACGGTTTATTTCTTAGGGTCAAGTTTATGGTTCAGCAAATCAAGAGCATCGATAATATTCAAACCTATAATAATGGGCGTGTTGCTTTGCCCATTGTGCCACAATTCTTGGATGATCCACTATCGGGTTACGCGCTGGAAATGTTGCGTATGAAGCATGGAGATTCCCCTCTTGATGATGTATTACTCGAGATGGAGGAATTGGCTTCCATAGAGCAGATCCCAATTATCGGTCCCCTGGAAGGAGCTGTGATTCAACTATTGACGCAGATACGACAGCCCGCTCCCAGGCGCGTGTTAGATATCGGTACTGCAATAGGATATTCAGCCATATGGCTGGCGAGAGCACTTCCGAGTAGCAGTCAGATAATCAGCATTGAGATCGATCCCCAGCGAGCTGAAACTGCAAGAGAGTTCATCGAGAAAGCCGGGTATCAACACCAAATCGAAGTAATTTGTGGCGATGTTCTGGAACTGTTGCCTTCAATGGAGATGTTTGATGTCATTTTACAGGATGTCATCAAGCACGTTTATTTTGGGGCGGATTCACAATTGTCATTGCAGCTATTTGAATACTGTTTTGATCATCTGCATGAGGGTGGCATGTTGTTGGGTGATAACGCATTTTGCATGGGAGAGGTTTTACATAATCATTCGGCTTTGGTGCATAAATCCGAAAGGCAGCTATAATAGGCGCAATGATTTTCTG
>CAZLNX010000056.1:0-22850 GCA_964560795.1 uncultured Anaerolineales bacterium
TGTTGGGCGTGTTTTGTTGGCCGTTGTTCGATTCCTGGCTTATTTGATGCAGCCAGTAATTGGACCGGGTCACATCAATTCCCCCCATGAGGCTTTTAGTTTAGCGCCAACGGGCTATCAGGTTATTTACACAAAGAAATAGTTTATGCCTTCAAAAACGTCATCAAAGCGAGTATTTATTTGTGCTGACCATGGGTTAGCAGCGATTTATTTCCTTCAGAGTGATGTTGTCGCTTCGATCATTGATGCAGGTGTTGAAGTCATTTTGCTCACAGACGACGCACTCATTAATCAAATTGAGCAGCGTTTTGGCCGACCGGGTTTGATTGTTGAAGGCTTGCGATTGGATCAAGCCAAAGCCTATGAGCGTAGGGAGAGTCCATCACTTCAATGGTGGCTGCATTTCTTGCGTCGTGCTGGAGCATCCAACCAAATCAATCTGGAAGCGGTAGACGGCTTTATCAGCCAGGTTGAAGATGATGCTCATGCCAAACGTAAGGCTCTGTTCCCCCTGATGCACTTGGTCATCAAAATCTTGCGAAACAGAAAGCTGGTACGTCAGTGGGTGGTTCGATATCAGAACCGGTTTAATCCCAATCTTTATGCAGATTTGTTTGAGAAGTATTCGCCTGATCTAGTGATCGCCAGTACTCCTGGATGGCGCTACGATCGTTATTTGCTTCGTGAAGCAGCTGCGCGTGGTGTGACAACCGCGGCAGTGATCGTTGGATGGGATAATTCCAGCAGCTACAGTTTGCCCGGCGCCCCTGCGGACTGGATTTCGTGTTGGTCTGAATTACAAAAAGAGGAACTTGTTCTCGGTGCGGACTGGCCTCCCGAGCGCGTGAACATTGGGGGGATTCCATCATATGATGGCTATGTTCGCGGCACCTGGCTGATGCCGCGCGATGAATATTTCCAGTTGCATAATTTAGACTCTGATCGGAAACTAATCTCCTACGCCAGCAGTTTCATCACCTTTTCACCGAATATCCAAAACGTAGAGGCTTTGGCGAGGTTGGTATCTGAAGATAAGTTATCGCAGCCCTCGCAGTTATTGATCCGCTTGCATCCCACACATTTCATGGAAACGCCTCGTTTCGCTGCCGAACGAGAACGGATTCGAGCGCTTGCTGCAGAATTGCCCCATGTCCATGTTGTTGAGCCTGTTCCGCTGGGTGAGGGGGGGATGAGTTATTACTCAGGTGAAGATATGCCTGAGAAATCATCCATGATGGCTTATTCTGATGTGATGGTTACGGTCTATTCAACCATGGTGGTTGAAGCCTCGATCCATGGGACGCCTGTGATTAGCCTATGTATCGACTCGCCTGAAGGTTGGCCGGGTAAATTTACATTGCCGCTAACCAAAATCGGCGGTTGGCCTACTCACTTGCGCTACAGAGAGTCTAACGCGGGGCGTGAGGCACAGAACGAAGCCGACTTGCAGGCAGCAATTAATCGTTATTTGGACGATCCCACTGCCGATCAGGCAGAACGGAAAGAATTCATCGCTCGAGAATGCACATTTAGTGATGGCAGCGCAGGCGTTCACACAGCCGAATATTTGTTATCACTACTCAATTGATCATATGATTACCAAAATTTCTAAGCGTCTCAAGTTGGCAGCCCAAGTTTTTCTCACTGGGCAAACGGCTATCGGGTTACGAAGTGAAATTCCAGCACTATCATCAGACGATGTTGCTGAATTCAAGGGATTTTTCCCCTTAGATAAATTCTTTATCTTCGGCCATGCTCGCTCCGGCACAACCTTGCTTACTCGTCTCATTCGGTTACATCCCGAAGTGCATTGCAATTATCAGGGACATTTTTTCACTCGCAAGCCCACTATGGAGGGGCTTGTTGACAGCAGTGCAATCGAAGCCTGGCTCACGCGCCGCAGCAACCGCTGGAACCGTGGGGGCGATCTCTCTCCAGTGATGCTGCGAGCGGCGGTTGAATTTGTCATGGAGCGTGAAGCTCGTCAGGTGGGTGCGAAAGTTGTGGGGGACAAAAGCCCCAACGGTTTGCTAAATGGTGAAGCTGTCCGCAGGATGCGAAAGATCTATCCCGATGGCAAGTTGATCTTCATTGTACGCGATGGGCGTGATGCCGCTGTTTCACACCGTTTTCAGCAGTTCATTGATGCGCAGCAGCATCTCACAAAGCAAGATTGGGCTATTCGCAAAGCATTTGAAAAGAACCCCGAACCATTTATGAATGGGGAACGATCCATATATACTGAAGCGGGGATTCGTCGGGCCGCAGAAAGTTGGGTTCGTAATGTGTCTGAAACAGACCAGATGGGCCAAGAATTATACGGTGATCAGCAATACATTGCTGTGCGCTATGAAGATTTGCTGAAAGCTTCCTGGGAGCAAATAGAGCGCCTTTGGAATTTCTTGAATGTTGATACAAAACAATCTGATTTGCCAGAAGTACTCGCGAAAGAGTTGGGCAGCAACCCCGATGCCCAATGGCAGCGACAAAAAGCGGGCGAGTTGGTCGAGCCATTAAAGAAAGGCAAATCTGGCTCCTGGCGAGATCTATTCACAACGCGGGATAAACAGATTTTCAAAGATATTGCTGGCCAAACCCTGTCAGACTGGGGTTATGAGACAGATTTGGATTGGTAAACTATGAAATTCTTGATTGCTGGATTTGGATCCATTGGACGCCGACATTTTCGAAATCTCTATGCCTTAGGGGAACGCGATTTTATCTTCCTACGCAGTAAACGCAGCACCTTACCCGACGATGAAATTGCCGACTACCCCGTCGAAACAGAGTTAGAAGCTGCCTTAGCCCATAAGCCAGATGCTGTGATTGTTTCAAATCCGACCTCTATGCACTTGGATGTAGCGATCCCGGCGGCAGAGGCTGGCTGTCATTTGCTGCTAGAAAAACCCATCTCGAACTCGATGGACCGAGTTGAAGAACTAAAGGCTGCTGTATTGCGCGGGGGTGGAAAGGTTCTAGTTGGTTTTCAGTTTCGCTATCATCCACTGCTCAGACAAGTTGCCAAATTTCTTACAGATGGTGTCATCGGACGCCCAGTATCTGCGCGGGTGCACTGGGGGGAGTATTTGCCTGGCTGGCATCCTTGGGAAGATTATCGCAAGGGTTTTAGTGCTCGCACGGATTTAGGTGGTGGTGTTATCCTGACCCTGACAACACACCCCCTGGATTATTTGCGCTGGCTGATGGGCGATGTGGAAGCCTTGTGGGCCTTTTCAAATCCTGTCAAGGAATTAGAAATCGATGTCGATGCAGTCGCCGAGATCGGATTGCGTTTTGCCAATGGCGCCCTGGGGTCGGTACACATGAGCTATATCCAGCGCCCGTATTCGCATGATATTACGATTGTTGGCACCCAGGGGACAATTTGTGTTGATATCAAAGAAAATGCCCTGCGAGTTTACAGGGCATCAACAGATGAATGGGAAATGCACTCTTCGCCAGAAGGATTTGAGCGCAACACCATGTTCGAGGATCAGATTGCGCATTTGTTGGCCGTGATGCGCGGCGATGAGCAATCTGTCTGCACGTTAGCTGATGGTATCTGGGCGCAGAAACTTGCTATGGCGGCACATGAGTCGGCTTCTTCGGGAAGAGTAATTTCTTGGGGCTCAGCGACCAACTAAGGGGTCGAATCGACGCGGTCCCACAAAATATTTTGGGAATCACTTCGGGCAGAGAATAACATCCCGTCGACCTCAATCACAGTATAAAACTGGTCGATATAATCGTAAGCCACATCTTTATCTCCCCACAATTGCAGGATCATATCGGGCTTGAGTTGGCCAATGGAATAGTCGTAATCCCACTTCATATGCCCAGGACGGATATCATCCAGCGACGAAGGTGTGTGACTGGGCAAATGGGCGATATAGGCATCATTTTTGCCCAATAAGTCGAGGGCAGGCCGGTCAGCAAAGTAGGGGATTGCCCCAGCGGTGACAACCCCGATTTCAGCGCCAGAAGTTGTGACTTTTCGAACCGCCTGAGCGATTCGAACCGCTTCTTTATTACCTTCGATGAAGATTGGCGGCCTGAGTAACAGCCAGCGTTCCAAGTAGCGAATATCTTTTTGGATGAAGTTGAAGTTTACCAGGCTTGCTAGTGACGCTGCTACGAGTGCTAAATTTGCCAGCGCTTGAGTTGAAATGGGGAGTTTTGGCAGTTCAGTAGATATTCTTATCGCTTGAATGATCTGGTCGACAGAATAAACGAAGAGGATGAAGAACATGGGCATTGCTAAAGCGATATAGCGATTGGCACCCCCTTTGTGCTCCCAGGCATCCCCACCTACATAGATGCTGTAGGCGATTTGACCAAGTACGAGTAAAGCTAACAAGATAGCTTTACGATCTCTTTTGAAGATAAGGTACGCAAAGGGGAGCGCGAGTAAGGCCCAGTTCATTTCCCATACGAACTGATATAGGACATATAAGCCGCGTTTTGCGCGTAAGAGAAGCGGTATCCCGCTCATTTTTAAATAATAGGTATTAGGCAATGGATCTCCGTAATACCAAATGCGGAAGAGCGTTTGTCCGGCAAGAAAGGCAATCAACAAACCAACTCCCCAGAGCAAATGTCGCCAGCGATATTTGGGAATAAAGATAACGCTAAATCCCAACAGCACAAGATAGGATACAGCCATATCAACTCGGACAAGCGTTCCAAATCCTAGAAGAAGATAGGGCCACGGAGAAAACTTGTCGTTATTGAAATCGAGCAGTAATCTCCAGACGGCCGCGCTGAGCAAAAGTACTAATACGCTGACTTCCATCCCTTGTAAACCCCAGTTGTTCAGGGGTGTATAGAAGGCAGTAAGAACGATTGCCAAAAAAGGTAAAATGAGTTTCGAAGAAAATAAATCGGTGATCTTTTTGACAAAGATCAAGTTTAACCCCAAGAAGATTGCTCCGCTTATTTGAATTGCCAGGCTAACTTTGGCTGCGGGAATTGGGAATAGGTGAAAGAACGCCATAAAGATCACCCATAAGGGGTTTGTGTATCCTTCTACTGGGGTTTCGCCAGGATTCCAGACCAATCCGTATCCCTCTGCAAAATTCTTTGCGTAACGCATTGAGATCATGGCATCGTCAAAAAGAACAAAAAACCTCGTGCCATCCGAAATAAAGCTAGTTTGATAGATATACAAACCAGCGTAGAAGCAATAAATAATCAGTAGCGTAATAATAAGCCAATTCTTCTTGAAAGTTTTCATAAAGGCCATTTCCAGTTTGTCATCGAATGTGCCAAATTATATACCATCCAATGAATTTACAAACAGGAAGTAAGTATATGAAATACATCCGAGTTGCCCTTTTATTCGCAATAATGACGATTGGGATAGCAAGCTGTAGTTTTCCGAGCATTCAAAAGCCTAACTCTGGCCATCCTCAAGCTTCAAATACTCCGGTACCCCCCACGGCGACCTGGATTTCTACTGCAACGGAAACGCAGATACCACCGACCGAAACGCTAACGGCAACCCAAATTCCCCCAACAAGTACATCGACTAGCACTCCCTCACAAACGCCAACAGAAATCCCACCAACTATGGTAGTGGAGCAGAACGCGGTTTGTAGAACTGGTCCGGGTATGAATTACCCAATTATTGGGTATTTATCAATTGGAGATGAACCAGTCATTGAAGGTGTTGTGGAAGGCGATTTGTTGTGGTGGTTCATTCAAATCACGGATAGCGAAAAAACTTGCTGGATTTCTGACAATGTAGTGGCTGTGGGTGGTAGTGTGGCTGGTGTGCCCGCTCTAACGCCACCGCCGACACCAACCGGGGCACCGGCTTCCAATATTGGTGGAGACGGGATCTATTATTTCTTGGTTGCTGAAAATACAGGTGGTCCTTTCGGATGTGGGGATAGTTTGTTGTATATCTCTACTGGCATTGAGCGAACAGGGGATTTAGAAGTGGATATTCCTATTGCATTGAATGCCTTATTCTCGAATAGCCACGAGTATTACAACGGTTTGTATAACCCCATGCATGCATCATCTCTGCGCGTTGAAGACGTGGAGCCTGGCCCTGCAGAAGGTGAGGTTACAGTCTGGTTGCGAGGTGATTTTGCTAAGCCCAAAGATAAATGTGATAGTTTGCGTATGCGGGCACAAGTATGGGAGACAATCGAAATCCAATTTCCTGAGGTACAGCATGCAGTGCCCCGGGTACATAACGCCTTACTTGGTGATCTTCTGGTCACTGGTTGGTGACAAAAGCCACCCATTTAGGAGAAAATTTCACAAGCGTTTTTTATCAAAGCATGATATTATTTTGAGCCGCCGGCTTTGTGTCGGCGTTTTCGTTGCATGAAAAGAAACTTTAGTAAGGAAAAAATTAAATGAGTAAGAAAAATTCGAATGAAAATGTATTGATTTCCCCTTACGGCGGGGAACTGGTAAATCTAATTGTTTCTGGTGCTGAACGTGAAGCAATTGTTGAACAAGCAAATCATTATCCCGATATTCAATTATCGGATCGGGCTTTACACGATTTGGAATTACTTTCAGTGGGTGGTTATTCTCCCTTGGATCGTTTTATGGGCAAGGCTGATTACCAACGCGTACTCACGGAGATGCGCTTAGCGGATGGTACCTTATTTCCAATCCCAATAACACTGACAATCAAGAAGGAAGATTTGCCCACCCGTTCTGAGTGGATTGCCCTGCGGGACTCGCGTAACTATCTGATCGCGGTGATGCGCATTGACGAAGTTTTTACCTGGGATCCCCTTCGAGAAGCACGCCTGGTGCTCGGGAGCACCGATCACCGCCACCCCTTGGTTTCGGAAATGGAGCGCTGGGGCGACCTGTGCATTTCTGGTGAATTGAAAGTCGTCAATCCGCCCAAATATTATGATTTTCAGGACATCCGCCGTACGCCAGTAGAGACGCGCGCTCTGCTCTCTGAAATGGGAAATCAAAATGTAGTTGCTTTTCAGACACGAAACCCCATGCACCGGGTGCATGAAGAGCTAACCAAGCTGGCTGCTAATGAAGTCGGAGGCAGTTTGTTGATCCATCCGGTTGTTGGTATGACCAAACCCGGAGATGTTGATCACTTCACCCGTGTGCGAGTTTATAAGGCATTAACCGAGAACTACTATGACACGAAGAGTACAGTTCTCAGCTTGCTTCCTCTAGCAATGCGTATGGCAGGCCCCAAAGAAGCGCTTTGGCACGCCATCATCCGGCGCAATTTTGGTGCAAACCACTTCATTGTTGGTCGAGATCACGCTGGCCCTGGCAACGATAGTGCTGGCAAACCATTCTATGGCCCCTATGAAGCCCAGGAAATGGTACGACAGTACGAAGACGAAGTTGGCGTAAAAATGGTGCCTTTCCAATGGATGGTTTACCTTCCTGATGATGAGCAATACCGTCCAGTGGATCAGGTTCCTGAAGGTGCTAAGGTCAACACGATTTCCGGCACACAGGTTCGTGAAGATTACCTCTCCAAAGGCAAATTATTACCTGAATGGTTCACTCGCAAAGAGACTGCAGAGATCCTTGCTGAAGTTCATCCGCCCAATCACAAACGTGGTTTATGTCTATGGTTTACTGGTCTTAGTGGTTGTGGGAAATCAACCATTGCCAGCGCTTTGATCCCTATGCTTATGGAGCACGGACGCCAGGCGACCGTCTTGGATGGCGATGTTGTTCGTACACACCTCTCGAAAGGTCTGGGGTTCAGCAAAGAAGATCGTGATACCAATATTCTTCGGATTGGCTTTGTGGCAGGTGAGATTGCTCGGCATAATGGCACGGTGATTTGTGCTGCAATCAGCCCTTATTCTGCTACTCGTAACGAAGCCCGTAAAATGTCAGGTGAAGATCGCTTTGTCGAAATTTTTGTCAATACGCCGCTGGAAGTTTGTGAAGAGCGTGATATCAAAGGACTCTACGCCAAAGCTCGCCGCGGCGAGATCAAAGGTTTCACTGGCATTGATGACCCCTATGAAGCGCCGGTTGACCCCGAGATCGCTCTCAATACGGTTGAAACCACACCAGAAGAGAACGCTCGTGATATTGTCAAGTACCTGAAAGAGCAAGGCTATATTCAGTAGGAACAAAGGAATGCCCGAACTCCCAGACCTTTTTGATCTAACAGGTCGTACGGCAGTTGTTACAGGCGGAGCAGGGTTATTAGGTGCAGAATTCTGTTGGACCCTGGCAAAAGCCGGTGCTGCCGTTGTTATTACAGATACGGATGGGGATGCCGTCGAAGATTTGGCGGCTTCTCTGTCCCAAAGTGGATACCATGTCCTGGGTGTGGAGACGGACGTGACCAAGGCTGATTCTGTTCAGTCAATGGTTGACTCGTCCTTGAAGAACTTTGACCGGCTAGACATCCTGGTCAACAGCGCGGCATTAGATCCCAAGTTTGATCCCCAATCCAAAAAATCCCATTCGGGTGCTTTCGAGGATTACCCGCAAGAATTGTGGCAGCAGGCCCTGGATGTAAATCTCACAGGAATGTTCCTCTGTTGCCAAGCGGCAGTACAACCGATGCTTGCACAGCAGAGTGGTGTGATCATTAACGTTTCCTCAATTTATGGTGTGGCTGCGCCGGACCAAAGAATGTACCAACGTGAGGGAAAACCGCCTCAATTCAAGCCGGTTTATTACACGGTCACGAAAGCTGGAGTGCTGGGAATGACCAAATACCTTTCGGCGTACTATGCTGGCAAAGGGATTCGTGTAAATGCGCTGACCCCTGGTGGTGTATTCAACGAACATGATGATGAATTTGTTCAAGCATATTCTGCTCGTGCTGTGATCGGGCGGATGGCAGAAAAAGACGAGATGAATGGCGCAGTGCTGTTTTTGGCGTCCGATGCATCCAAATATATGACAGGTGCTAATCTGATTGTTGATGGGGGTTGGACAACCTGGTAGTGCCAGAATACAGTGTTCTGTGGACAGTGATCAGTTTTACACTGACTTGCCTAGAACGTACACTGAATACCGCATATTGATAACTAACAACAGACAACTGAACTATGACTGAAGTTCTTGCTCTAATCCCTGCCCGCGGCGGCTCAAAATCTATTCCTCGAAAAAATGTTATAGATTTCGCTGGCTACCCGTTGATTGCCTATAGTATCGCTGCAGGCCTGACGGCAGAAATTGTCACGCGGGTGATTGTTTCCACAGATAATGAAGAGATTGCCGAAATATCTCGACGTTATGGAGCAGAAACCCCCTTCACCCGCCCCGAGAAACACGCCCGAGATCAGACTCCAGATTTGCCTGTTTTCCAGCATGCTCTGGAATGGTTGGAAATCAACGAAGGCTATAAACCTGATGTCATTGTCCAACTTCGGCCGACGTCCCCCTTTCGTCGGGTCTGGCATATCGATCAGGCTGTCTTGCGGTTAATCGAACATCCAGAAGCAGATGCTGTGCGTACGGTTTGTATCCCCTTTCAAAATCCCTTCAAGATGTGGCGCATTGGATCTGATGGACTAATGCAGCCAATTGGGGAAGATCTGGGCGTCCCGAACGAACCCTACAATCAGCCCCGCCAGGCACTGCCTGAGATTTACTGGCAAACAGGTTATGTTGATGCTGCCTGGGCAGATACCATCACGCAAAAGAATTCGATGACAGGCGATCATATCTTGCCCCTCATTATTGATCCCAGTGAGTGGGTAGATATCGATTCGCCAGATGATTGGAGAAGGGCGGAGAGGTTACTAGAAAACGGGGAAATATCCCTCGATGATTTGGGATTCAAAATCCAAGATTAGGGAAACCTAGTGGAGAATAAATATGTCTGAGATAAAAATTGGTGACCGACTTATTGGCGATGGTCACCCAGCTTATATCATTGCTGAGATCGGTGTAAACCACAACGGAATTTTGGAATATGCATTTGAGTTAATCGATGCTTCAGTTGATGCCGGTGTTGATGCAGTTAAATTCCAGAAACGCAATTTAGAAAAGCTTTATCCCCAAAAATACCTGGATAACGCCAATGTCGGTGAGAAGAACCTTAATTACTTGTTGCCCATATTGCAGCAAGTTGAACTCTCGGATGCTGATTTTCACAAGATCGTTGATTATTGCCAGAAGAAGGGTGTTACTTTCATGTGTTCAGCCTTCGACGAGGATAGTGCCGATTTTGTTGAATCTTTAGGAGTTCCAGCCTTCAAAGTTGCTTCGGCCGATATGATCAATTTGCCTCTAATTGATTATTTAATCGGAAAAGGCAAGCCATTGATCGTTTCGACAGGCATGTCCCGCATGGAAGAAGTCGAGACAACGATAGAGTTTCTCAAGGAACGCGGAGCTGAATTCGCCTTGCTGCATTGCAACAGTGCTTACCCGGCGGCATTTGGGGATATCAATTTGCGTTTCATCGACCGCTTGCGGGAGTATGGTGTTCCTGTAGGTTATTCTGGACACGAGCGAGGTATCTCTGTCTCAACAGTAGCTGCTGCTTTGGACGCTTGCGTCATCGAACGGCATATTACGCTTGACCGCACTATGGATGGCCCTGACCATGCTTCGAGCCTGGAACCCCATGGCTTCAAGAAAATGGTGCGCGATATTCGACAAATTGAGCTAGCTATGGGTACCAGCGATGAGAAATTCTTTACTATGGGCGAGATTCTCAATCGAGAAGTGTTAGCCAAGAGTCTTGTTGCAACGCGGCATATCGAACCCGGTACGGAGATCACTCGTGAAATGGTCACGGTAAAAGGCCCCGGTCAAGGACTTTCTCCGCAGCGGTATACCGATTTGATTGGTCGGGTGGTCGAACGCGTTATTGAAGCAGATGAACCCTTCCTGCCCGTCGATATCGGGCGAAGAGTAACGCTTGACATTGAGCATACCCTCCCCATGGAATGGGGATTTGTTGTGCGTTTCAATGATTTTAAGAAAATGTTGAAATATGACCCCCCACTGTTGGAATTCCATTTCACAGATAAAGATCTTGATGAACCCTACCCCGGGGATGATCTTGATGCCCAGTTGGTTGTTCATGCCCCCGAATTTTGGTCAAACCATTTGGTGGATTTGTGCACTTTTGATGATGATAACCGCAAAGCATCCGTGGACATTTTGCAAAGAGCCATAAATGTTACTCGTGATATGGCGCCTCATTTTGTGGGTACTCCGAAGGTAGTTGTACACCCCGGGGCTGCCAGCATCGACAATCCCATCGCTGACCGACAAGGCCTCAATGACAATCTCAAATATTCCGTCGAGGAGTTGGATTTTGATGGTGTGGAATTGCTCATCGAAAATTTGCCCCCACATCCCTGGTATTTTGGTGGGCAATGGTTGACCAATGCTTTTATGGACACTTATGAGATTCGCGACTTCCTTGATTCCATGGGATTGATGACATGCTATGATACTTCGCACCACAAGTTGTATTGCAACTGGGCAAAGGTTGATTTCTATGAGCAGGTCGAAGTCATTTTGCCGTATATCTCTCACTTGCACCTTTCAGATGCTGCTGGATTGGATGGGGAAGGATTGCAGGTTGGTCAGGGCAATATTGATTGGGTCCGATTTTTCAAAATTGTCAAAGATTATCGCGGTACCATGATTCCAGAAATCTGGCGTGGACATCAACGTGGTGGCGAAGGATTCATCGTCGCAATCAACCGTCTTTCTGATGCCTACTTCGAAGCGGTAGGAGATGCCTGAAAGATCAGCCTTCTATACAAAAGTAAATAGCACGAGGATGATAAACTGGAAGCATCTGCTTCCAGTTTTAATTCCTTTTTCAATTGCGTTATTTGCTGGAGTATTGGGAGTTGATTTTGGCCATCATTGGGACGAAGGTAAATTAGTTCCTCAGTTACGTGACACAATCAGGACAGGTACGCTTCTACCCGGATGGTATCGATACCCATCAGTTGTTTATTGGTTGAATTTGTTGGGGCTTATACCTTACATTCTTGGAATTGTTTCGAAAGGTAACTTCTATTTAGAAGATCTTCGAGCATACTTGATCGATGTTGTTGGTGGCGATGTCTTTCGCATTCAGGTGCGCTGGGTATTCATATTTATTTCAGCGTTAGCCATTATATGGGTGTATTTGCTGATCTATGTCTGGAGAAATCGCAATTGGATAGAAGCACTGACAGGGGCTTTGCTTTTTGGGTTGTCATGGGAAGTTAATTACCATTCACGCTGGATTGCACCGGATGCCATCTTAATGCAGTTTGGCGCGCTGACAATGCTGTGTATTGTCCTGGCTTTACAACCGAACAGTAAACGGCCTTGGCTTTGGGGAGCAGCGATTGCAGCTGGATTGGGGCTGGGCACCAAATACCCCGGGGGGTTGCTGATAGTTCCAGTTCTGTTTGCTGCCTACAGGCTCAGAGAGCGATTTGGTTGGGGTCTTTTTTTGGAAGTGCTGCTGGCATTTGGATGCAGTTTTCTGCTCTCTACCCCTGGTGTCATCTTACAAACAAAGATCTTCTTCTCCGATGTTTTTTCGGAAGTAGCTCATTATCAAACTGGGCATTACGGGTATTCAGTATCGTCTATTGAACACCTGGGACTGATTTTTACATATTTCTCCCAGGTCGTTTTCTCTCACTATACCGTTATCTCGCTGATAGTTTTCATATCTTCCCTTTTTGGTATTTTTGCACTGATTAGCGAATCTTGGAATGATGCAGTTCTTTTTTTGAGCTTCCCATTTTTGTATGTGTTGGTATTTATTTTTCAGCGGGTGATGATTGTACGGAATTTGCTAGTGCTAATCCCTTTTAGTGCAATCTTATCCGCTCGTGGGATACACTATATGTGGGGGAAATTACATGTCCGATTGACCAAAGTTGCGTTCGTTTTGTTGATCTCAGGAATTGTAATCGCTAATGGTATTTGGATGATACGCGCAGCGCAATCTATCACCCATAGAGGAACGAGTTATTTCTCTCGAGCGTTGATTACCTTTTTCAGCGAAAATTCAGAGATACAGTATTTTTCTTCTGGTAGTGTTGTGGAAGAACTCGATTCCCTAAATGAGTCAATCCCATCTAATGTAGGTAGGGGCGAAATTGACACATCGGATATGGTAGTTTTTTATGCATCCGAGGGGATGGATACTCCGTTGGATTGGCCGCGCAACCGACCAGGATTGGCTACAAATATCTTTGGTCCATGGGAAGTCAATTTCGATTATTATCCAACCTGGGCTGGCGATGACCGTATTTTGGTTATACCTCTAGCAAAAGCACAAGAGTTGGGGATAAAAGTGCTTCCAGAAGAATAGATCTAGCAGATATTTGAATGGCAATTCAAGAAACAGTAAATAAGATCAAAGCTCGGGTGCTGCGATATAAGTTAGATTGGCGTATTTCAAGCCTGTCGCGGGATGTCGCCCGTTATAGCAAGCCACTTTTGGATCAGAAACCCATAGCATTTTTCAATGCGTCTTCTCGATTAGGAGGGATGAGTCTAAATGCCGCATTTACTCAATTGACCTCGTGGGGATTGCAGCTTGAAGGTGTACCGGTTGTTCACTTTGCATGTAAATCAGGGATGAGTCGCTGCGTATTGGGAACAAACCCTGATGACCATACAGCATCCCCTCCCTGCGAAGCGTGTATCGCCCAATCCAAGAAACTCCTGGCTTCTACACCAACTCATTGGTTTGAGTATGAGTCAAACAGTTCACTTGCAAACGACCTAGAACCCCTCGATCTTGAAGAACTAAGCAATTTTCAATTCCAAATCCCCAATTCCCAGTTCATAATTCCTCTCGGAAAACTCGTTCTCCCCTCGCTTCGCTGGGCTTTACGCAAACATCATCTTGCAGATGATGAAGCAACTCGGCATCAACTCCGCGAGTATATTCTTTCGGCGTATCGAGTTGCAGAAGCATTCGATGCCTTTCTGACAGAAGAGCGACCTTCCGTTGTTGTTCTTTTCAATGGATTGCAGTTTCCAGAAGCTACGGCTCGCTGGGTGGCGCGTCAGTATGGCATCTGTACGATCATCCATGAGGTTAGCTTTCAGCCCTTCTCGGCGTTTTTCACCGAAGAGGATGCCACTGCTTATCCCATAGATATTCCAGACGATTTCGAATTGTCCCTATCTCAAAATGCTCGTCTGGATGCTTATCTCAGCCAACGCTTCAAGGGTGAATTCACTATGGCTGGGATCCGATTTTGGCCTGAGATGAGTGGCTTAGATGATGAGTTTTTGGATTTTGCAGCGCAGTTTGAGCAGGTTGTGCCTGTATTTACTAATGTGGTTTTCGATACCAGTCAAGTTCACGCCAATACAGTTTTTCCGCAGATGTTCGCTTGGTTGGATATGGTGCTTGATGTAATCAAGGGGTACCCTGATACCCTGTTCGTAATCCGTGCTCACCCTGACGAGAAACGCCCGGGAACTCGCAAGCAAAGTCGCGAGAGTGTCAGCGATTGGGTGAGTCGGAAGGGCGTTGATCTATTACCCAATGTGCTTTTCATTGATTCGGGTGAGTATATCAGTTCTTATGATCTGATTCGAAGGGCGAAGTTTGTCATGGTATATAACTCATCCATCGGATTGGAAGCAACTCTGTTGGATACGCCGGTATTGTGCGGTGGTAAAGCCCGTTTCACGCAATACCCCATCGTACACTTTCCCCAAAAGCAAATAGAATACCGCCAGTTAGCCGATGAATTTCTGGCCGCAGATGAGTTACACGTTCCTGATGAATTTAAATCCAATGCCAGGCGATTCCTGTATTACCAACTTTTTAGGGTATCTTTGCCCTTTGACGAATTCCTCGAAACCCACCCTACGCCCGGATATGTTCAGATCAAACCAATTTCCTGGGAAGATTTAACTGCTGAACGTTCTACAACAATAAAGGTGCTTCGGGATGGGATTGTTCACGGCCAACCTTTCTTCTTACCGGAGGCAGAGTGAGTTATCGAACCTGGCTTAAACTGGGTCGGCGACAATACCGCCGCTTGAGGGTGATAACACGGTATGGTTCTCTGAAGGGTGTGCCTTTGCTCTTCGCCAATTCGTTCCCCAAAAGCGGTACCCATCTCTTAACCCAGGTTTTGCAAGGGATGACCCGGCTTGGCCCTGCCGTTAACAGTGGATTGCCTGCAGTGGTGACTTTCGATGGTCCAACTGGACAACCTAGGTCTGTCCATGCGATCATCAAGGATTTGCAGCGCTTTAGCTCTGGCGATGTGGCCTATGGTCATTTGCACGCGCTCCCCGAAGTTGTCTCACTGCTTACCCAAGATGGCGTAGCACCCTTTTTTATTCTCCGCGACCCGCGTGACGTTTGTGTCTCTCATGTGCACTATGTGACTGAGATGGAACCGAATCATGTGCATCATCATTACTATCGGTACGATTTGGAGAATTTCGACGAACGCCTTAGAACAAGTATCCTCGGCAGGCCGGAACTTGAGATTCCCTTCCCCGATATTCGTGGGCGCTTTGAACCTTATTTGGGTTGGCTCGAACATCCCGAGGTTTTGATTTTGCAATTTGAAGATTTCATCACGCAACAAGACAAGACTCTACTCAAGGTGCTGGATCACGCCCGAGGTCGCGGTTTCCCGGTCAATGTTGGGGAGCAGGAAGCGCTTGATATTCTGAAATCCGCCATAGACCCCGCAAAGTCTCCCACCTACAGAAGCGGCAAAGTGGGCAAGTGGCGCGAGTCATTCACCGAAGAGCATAAAGCCTTATTCAAAGAGATCACTGGAGATTTATTAGTGCGTTTGGGATATGAAGAATCAAATGACTGGTAATCGCCCGCTTTGCTCGGTAGTTATTCGAGCGTATAACGAAGATAAGCATATAGGCCGCTTGCTTGAAGGCATCACACAGCAAACAGTCGAAAATGTAGAAACCATATTGGTAGATTCTGGTTCTACTGATGACACCGTTGCGATAGCCTCTCGCTATCCCGTGCAGATTGTAACTATTCGTCCTGAAGAATTCACTTTTGGTCGTTCCTTGAATTGGGGTATCGAAGCGGCGAGGGGCAAATATATCGTTATCATAAGCGCCCACTGTTATCCCGTTTACCCCGATTGGTTGGAGCAGTTATTGGAGCCTTTGGAAAATGAACAGGTCGCGGTGAGTTATGGCAAGCAGCGCGGTGCGGATACCAACCACTATTCCGAGCACCAATTCTTCCGACAGTATTTCCCGGATACCTCTCAGCTTAGGCAAGGGCATGCTTATTCTCACAATGCAAACGCGGCAATCCGCCGCGAGCTATGGGAGGATCATCCCTACAATGAGCAAGTTACTGGTTTGGAAGATTTAGCTTGGAGTAGTTGGGCTATGGGTGAAGGTTTTGATATCTCTTATGTGGCCGAGGCAGAAATCGTGCACGCCCACGATGAAACACCCGCTCAAGTTCATAACCGCTATCGGCGAGAGGCCATTGCGATGAAGCAGATTCTGCCAGAGAGTGAATTTTCATTGTGGAATTTCCTGCGCCTGTGGTTGAGTATGACATACTCTGATCTGCTGCAAGCGCGACGAGAAGGAGTTCTTGGTAAGCATTGGGTTAGTGTTTTGTGGTTCCGGTTTTTGCAGTATCTGGGCACGTATCAAGGATATCGATATTCTGGAAAGATTGATGCGCAGCTTCACCTGGCATTTTATTACCCACCAGGAATTCTCTCCAAAAAGACGCCCGCACCACGAAAAATTGAACCAATTAAATATGGAGAGATTGAGGAGTAGGTTTATAATCTGGCTATGACAAAGATCGTTGCTCTAGTTCCCATGCGGCACTGCTCTCAGCGAGTTCCGGGAAAGAATTATCGTTTTTTGGATGGAAAGCCGCTCTATCATTACATTGTTGGAACATTGCTTGAAGTTCCCCAAATTAGTGAAGTTGTTGTCAATACAGATAGCCCTGAAATCAGGGAAGGATTAGCGAAATATTTCCCTGATGTCCGTATCCTGGAACGCCCCGACTATTTATGTCCCGAAGAAGTGCCGATGAATGAAGTTCTGGCATTTGACACGTGCCAGGTTGAAGCTGATTTTTATTTGCAAACGCATAGTACGAATCCGCTGTTGCGTAAAGAGACGATATCAAATGCAATTCAAGTTTTTCTTGAGAAATACCCGTCTCATGATTCATTATTCTCTGTGACCAGCCTAAAAACGCGATTATGGGATCAGCTCGGGCGAGCAATAAACCACAATCCCGATTATCTGCTCCAAACACAAGATCTACCTCCCATATACGAGGAAAACTCTTGTATTTATATCTTTACAAAGGATACGTTATTGACGCGTCGAAATCGCCTGGGTAAACGGCCGTTAATGTTCGAGATTCACGCCGCTGAAGCCTGGGATATTGATGAAGAATTAGATTTTGCGATTGTAGATTTCTTAATGAGTCGCAGTACAGACGAATAATTTATGCCAACTATTTTATTTACAGCTCCTTATATGATTCCTTATCTGGATCGCTTCCGGCCTGTGTTGGAAGCATACGGAATGGAATTGATCGTTCCTGAAGTAGAAGAACGCCTTGAAGCAGAAGATTTACTCTCGTATGCCGGCAAATTTGATGGCACGATCTGTGGGGATGACCGCTATACCGCAGATGTGTTAGAAGCCTGTGTCCCGCGCTTGAAAGTGATCTCTAAATGGGGCACAGGGATTGATTCTATTGATCAAGACACATGTGCTCGATTGGGTATCAAGATCGGTAACACACCGAATGCATTTACGCTACCGGTAGCTGATACCGTGATGGGCTATATCCTGGCTTTTGCCCGTCGTCAGCCCTGGATGGATCGTGCAATGAAAGATGGGCATTGGGAGAAGATACCGGGGCGATCCTTAAGCGAATGCACGCTTGGTGTGATCGGTGTGGGGAATATAGGTAAGGCAGTAATCAGGAGAGCCAGTGCTTTTGGCATGGAACTCATTGCCAACGACATTGTTGAAATCAAACCTGATTTTGTGCGCGAAATGCGCCTCGAAATGACATCTCTTGAAGATTTGCTGCAGAGAGCGGATTTTGTCAGCGTCAATTGTGATCTCAACCCAACCAGCATACATTTGATCAATGCCCAAACTCTGTCTGTGATGAAACCAGATACGATTCTGATCAACACGGCTCGGGGCCCCATCGTGGATGAAATGGCTCTGATAGAGGCGCTGCAATCAGGGGAAATCGCTGGGGCGGCGCTGGATGTTTTCGATGGTGAACCTCTCCCGAAGGAGAGTCCACTTTGCCAGATGGACAACGTTATGATCGCGCCGCATAATTCGAATTCCAGCCCCATGGCCTGGGAAAGAGTTCACTGGAATACGGTCCGCAATTTGTTAGATGGGTTGGGGATTGACTCATCAGATCTAGAATCGAGAAAATAGCATATGGAAAATACTGAGAAACAAAAAAAATCGATGCTCATCACTGGGGCAGCCGGGGGAATTGGTCGCGCCACGGTAGAGTTATTCAACCAAAAGGGTTGGCAAGTGATTGGGGTTGACCGATCACCCTTTGGCGATTCTTTTCCGGAAGATGGACTCTTTATTCAAGCAGATATCTCGGAAGCATCTGCTCTGGAAGCGATTTTCGAGCAAGCGCAAGGCTTCACTAATACTTTGGACGCATTGATCAATAATGCGGCTTATCAAATCACCAAACCGCTTTTGGAAACCAGTGTCGAAGAGTGGGATGCGGTGATGGCTTCGAATTTGCGTTCGGTATTCTTGAGCGCCAAGCTGGCTTATCCGTTGTTGGAGAATCGGGGCGGTGGTGCAGTTGTTAACGTTTCATCCGTTCATGCTGTGGCAACTTCCAAAAATATTGCCGCCTACGCCGCCAGCAAAGGCGGATTGTTGGCCTTGACCCGAGCCATGGCCATTGAATTCGCCCCTGACAACATTCGTGTCAATGCCATCTTGCCTGGTGCAGTTGATACGCCTATGCTGCGCGCAGGTATGAACCGAGATCATGCTGGGGCTGGAAGCGTACAGAAGCGTCTAGAGAATCTGGCCCGAAAAACCGTTAGCGGGACAATTGGTACTCCAGAAGAGATTGCCCAAGCGATCTACTTCCTTGCCGATGGCGAACAATCGTCCTTCATGACGGGTCAGGCAATGATCGTTGATGGTGGAGCAACCGCCCGTTTGAGCACAGAGTAACGTTCTACTGAAAACTATGTCTGATATTCGAAAAACCATAAAAAACATATTCCCGTCTGCAGTGTGGGAACCTATCAGTGATATGCGCTATGCGCTTCAACGCGCTGCCCAATGGCCTGCGGCAGCACTTCATCCCTGGCGGCGAGAGAGTATTCAGCGGTTGGCGGTGCTCAAGGATATCCACAAAGGCAAACGTTGTTTCATAATTGGCAATGGACCCAGCTTGAAAAACACTGATGTCTCTATGCTGAAAGATGAATATACCTTCGGCATGAATCGAATTTACCTGGCCTTCCCTGATTGGGGGTTCAAAACATCGTATTTGGTGTCAGTAAATGATCTGGTCAATGAACAATGCTATCAAGATTTTCAAGCACTCGATATCCCAAAATTCTTTTCCTGGCGATCGCGAAATTTACTCTATCCCCAAGGTCAACCTGATAAATACACACATTTCCTATTTACGACTTATACTGGGCCAAAATTCGCTCAGGATGCCACGGGTCGACTTTGGGAGGGGGCTACAGTAACCTATGCCTGTCTGCAATTGGCGTTTCATATGGGCTTTGATGAAGTAATTTTGATCGGTGTAGATCATAGTTTTGCCAGTAAGGGCAAACCTAACACAACGGTAGTGTCCGACGGCGATGACCCCAATCATTTTGACCCTGGATACTTTGGAAGAGGTTTTCGCTGGCAGCTTCCCGACTTGGATACATCTGAACAAGGGTACTGGATGGCACGGTCAGCATTCGAGTCTGCGGGGAGGACTGTGCTTGATGCCACGATAGGGGGGCAATTGACCGTATTCCCTAAGGTTGATTACGATTCACTATTCTAGTGATTTGCAATTCAAGAATTAATATGCAGCATAGCCAATTCACCTCCAAATCAGATCAGTATTTGACTGGGCGATCCCGTTGGGTGTTGCTGGGAATCCTGATCGTTTTGATAGGCGTAGGGTTTCTTCTGCGCATGGCAGATTTAAAGGATCCGCCTTTGGGGTTCAATCCCACCCGACAACTGCGCTCTGCAATCATCGCTCGAGGCATCTATTATGCTGCTCAACCCGAAGATGATACTTTAGAGCAGAAACTTGCGATCAAACATTGGGATATGATGGAACGCCTTGAGCCATCGGTTTTGGAATGGATGGTGGCTTCGACATACGGCCTGATGGGTGTAGAGAATGTTTGGGTTGCCCGCATCTATACAACCATCTTTTGGACAATTGGAGCCGTTCTACTGTATGACCTGGCTCGACGGATGACTTCGGTGTTCGGAGCCCTGGTCGGTATAGGCTATTTCTTATTCTTACCATTCAGCATTTTAGCCAGTCGTTCCTTCCAACCTGATCCGGGAATGATCATGTTGGTGATACTGACTGCATGGGTGCTGTATCGCTGGTCAGATGAGCGTTCCTGGCGTTGGACGATCTTGGCAGGAATCTTTGGGGGTGCTGCAGCATTTGTGAAGGTGGTCGGCGCGTTCTTTGTGGGGGGCATGGCGATTGGGGTTGTGGTTTATACCCTGGGGATATCTGTAAAAACTCAAAAACAGGAAGACCAAAAATGGCGCCTCACCAACTTGAAATCCGGGTTTCGAAACCCCAAGGTTTGGGTGATGGCCGCTTTGATGATTGCACCAGCCTTGGCCTATTACTTAGCAGGGTCAGCCGAGAGTTCATCTTCATACTTTGTCAACTGGACAATCATTTCTCGCTGGAGAGATGTTCTCAGTCTCTCATTTTTCATGCGCTGGTTGATCCGTATTAGCAGCCTGATGGAACCCAGCCTCGTGCTGGCTGCTTTTGTTGGAACCTTCTTAGTCAATTCCCGCAGCAGGGCATTATTATGGGGATTTTGGGGGAGCTATCTGTTGTTCGGGCTGACTTTCCCCCACCACATCACTACGCATGATTATTACCATCTCCCCTTATTGACGGTTGTGTCATTATCTTTACCTGCATTGGCTGCTCTTGTGATCGATGTAGTGCAGCAGCGTGGAAAATTCATCCAAGTTTTGTTTGTTATAGTTGCGGTCACTGCTGCGATGTATAACACCTGGATCGGGCGTTCGATTTTAGTCGGGCAGGATTTCAGCGATCACCCGCCCTATTGGACAGAGGTTGGCGATGCAATTCCGGCAGACGCGAAACTGGTAGGGGTGACCCAAGATTATGGTTTCCGCCTGATGTATTACGGTTGGCGTACTATCCACCTTTGGCCTCAAGGAACAGGGAGTGATAACTTTGCTGAACGTACAAATGACGCTGATTATTTTGTCGTTACCGCCAAAAACCAACTCAATGGTGAGTTGAAGGATTTCCTCGACGCAACTTACCCAATATATACAGAGGGGGTAGGGTATATTGTTTACGATTTGCATCCTTGATCTATCATTATTATGACTGCAAATGAGCTGAATTTACACTCCAAGCGATTTTTTAGATCCCCATGGCTATTTGGGATCGTTGTGGGTGTGGCACTTCTATTGGGGTTGGGTATTCGCATCTATGATCTCACTGACCCGCCATTTGACTTTCATGCTACGAGGCAGATGCGCGCGGCTGTAATTGCCCGTGGAATGTATTATGAAAGTTTGAAATCAGCCCCTGAAGGTCAGCGAGCGTTGGCTCTAGAAATGGCGCAGAAAGAAGCTATCATTGAGCCTCAAGTCATGGAGCGTTTGGCTTCCTGGGGTTATCTCATCGCAGGAGAGGAACAACTTTGGATTCCACGCTTCTTGTCTTCGCTATTCTGGGTTTGTGCTGGGGTTGCTGTTTTGCTTATAGGGCGAGAATTGGCTATTTTTGATGGGGGTCTTGTGGCCATGTTCTACTTGCTTTTCCTGCCCTACAGCATTTATGCCACCAGAACATTTCAACCTGATCCTTTGATGGTCAGCCTGATCGCCTGGTCAGTTTGGGCGGTGCTGCGTTGGTATCGAGAACCCACGATGCGCATGGCAATCGTAACCGGGGTTCTTGGCGGCTTAGCAATTTATGTTAAGAGTGTGGCTGTTTTCTTTATCGGTGGGGCTTTTATTGGCATTCTTCTCTTGGGTATTGGATTGCGTAATGCCATCCGTGAGAAGCAGGTTTGGGTGATGGGGGTCCTGACAGTTTTGCCAACAGGATTGTTTTATGTGTATGGGCTTTGGATTGCTGGATTTTTACAGCAGCAACTTAACTATCGCTTCTTTCCAGAAATGTGGCGCGATCCGGCTTTTTATATCCGTTGGCAGGAAATGGCTACCAATATCAGCGGGTTTGGCATGCTGCTGGCGGCTTTAGCCAGTATCTTCATGGTAGCGGACAAAGGCAAGCGAGGCCTTTTGGGAGGGATTTGGTTGGGATATTTTGTCTATAGTATGACATTTCCCTATCACACCCTGACGCATGATTATTACCAATTACCGCTTATTCTGGTTGTTGCTATTTCAATTACGGTTGTTGCATCTGAATTGCTATCTCGCATGGCAGTCGTTGAGAAAGGTATTTGGGCTAGGGCTGTTGTGGTCTTCCTTCTCTTTGCAGGAGCGTTCTTCAAGGTTTGGGATGTGCGCGTAAACCTGATCCGCACAGATTATCGCGGCGATGTCGCTTTCTACGAAGAGGTGGGTGAATTCATAGAACCAGGAGCGCGTGTCCTTTCCATGAGTCCAGCATATGGGCACACGCTTAGTTATTATGGCTGGGTTCT
>CAZLNX010000057.1:0-22726 GCA_964560795.1 uncultured Anaerolineales bacterium
TTTTTGTTGCTCAACGCTTCTGTTTTGCCTGAGTTACTGCAGTAGAGTCATATTTGTTTCCTAGTTTTGAGGAATTTCTTTCCCCCCGTATCTGTTAAACATCAACTTGAGATGGCTTGATAGAATTGCTCTTTGACTTTTTCGCGATGTTCCGTAGGGATACTGTGCCAGCGAACGCCAAGAATAGCTCCCTCTAAGGCGTAGAGCATGTTGGCAAATGCGGTGATATCCGTCTGCCCAATGCGGATTAAGGCCTCGATACTGCCCATATCGGCCAGATCATCATACGTGCTGACACCGATCTGGTTTAGCTTTTCAGCCAGCATAGGTCCAATGTTAGGGAGTTTGGTGAGGTCTTCCATTTTTTAATCTTGATCCACAGGCGGTGCTGCCGCACCGTAATCCAGCACTTCTCGCGGTGTGGAGCCGCCGGTTGCTCCGCCGATGATGCCATCTTCCTCTAAGACATCGATCAGGCGGGCAGCGCGGGTGTAGCCAATACGCAGGCCGCGCTGCAGCATGGAGATCGAGGCACGTCCTTTTCGGCGGATCATATCAACGGCTTCATCATAGAGCGGGTCGCGATCTTCTTGTGGTTTGAGATGTTCCTTATCCCAGAATTCCATCTGCCTGAGAGGGATATTGCGTGGGATTCCATCAGGATGGCCACCCGCGGCAGTGGTTACCGAGGTGGGCGGCACATAGCCGTGCTGATCGCGCCAATACTGCACGATGCGCAAGATCTCGAAATCGGAGACGAAGACACCCTGCATACGCACAGGTGCCGGGGCGTCGGGAGCTTGAAAGAGCATATCGCCGCGACCGAGCAGGCGCTCTGCACCAGGCTGGTCTAAGATCACGCGGCTGTCGGTACCGGATGCTGTTGCAAAAGCAATGCGGGCGGGGAAGTTGGCTTTGATCAGGCCAGTGACCACGTCTACAGAAGGACGTTGGGTGGCAATGACCATATGAATTCCCGTAGCACGCGCCAACTGTGCCATGCGAGTGATGGTGCGTTCGGTTTCGTCAGGGGCCAGCATCATCAGGTCAGCTAACTCGTCGATGATCACTACTAGATAGGGCAATTCTCGTAATCCCTGTGATTCAGCTTTGGCATTGTAGTCAACTAAATTACGCGCTCCCAGATCGGCGAATTTTTCGTAACGCTGATCCATCTCACGGGTGACCCACTGCAAAGCACCAACCACACGTTCAAGCTCAACCACCACAGGGGCTAATAGATGTGGGATTCCGTCATAACCTGTCAACTCAACGCGTTTGGGATCCACCATGATCAGGCGCAGTTCATCGGGGGTATTGTGCATCAGGAAGCTGGCGATAATCGAATTGACACAAACCGACTTACCTGACCCGGTTGTCCCGGCGATAAGCAAGTGAGGCATAGCTGACAGATCGGCGGCTACTGAGTTACCCGATACATCCTGACCAAGTGCAAAGCGCAAAGGGCGGCCATCCAATCGCCTGAAGGCTTCATTGGTGATGCTATCGCGCAGAGAAACCAGGGCAACTTCTGCGTTAGGAACTTCGATGCCCACAAATCCTTTACCGGGGACGGGGGCTTCCACACGGACACGCGTGGCTGCTAATGCCAAAGCCAGGTCATCGGCCAGCGCGGAAATCTTATTGACGCGCACCCGTTTACGTCCACCACGCGATTCAATGAAATCAGGCTCGACGCCAAATTGAGTAATGGTGGGGCCGCGATTGATCTCAACAACCTTGCCTGGCGCACCAAAGGATTCTAAAGACTCTTCAATAATTTGGGCTCTCTGACGGTCATATTCATCGTTGATGGGAATATCCGAACTGGCATCCAATGTGAAATCTATGGTGGGAAGCACCCACTCATGTGGCGTGATCACTTCTTCGTCGAGGGCAGGAACAGCAGGGGGATAGTTGGGAGCAGTTGCAACCTGAGGGGCCACCTCACCCTGCTGAACGGAGTCAGGTAATTCCTGTTTGGGTGCACGGGCAAGCTTCTGGGTTAAAGAACGCCCCCCTTTGGCGAACATCCCTAATCCTGAGCGCATGGATTCGCCCAGCGGTTTAACCCAACGGAACAATTCCCATACGGTCATATCAAATGTGATCACCATTGCCAGAATGTACCAGGCAAAGAGAAGCACGCCGGTTCCAGCCAGACCCAGCCAATTCTCCAACACTGTAAAGAATAAGCCACCAACAACCCCACCTCCGGTGCCTTCAGAACCCAAGAGAAGGATCCCGCTGCGGTTGATCAGAATGACGAGAAATTGCAGGCCCGTGATCGCACAGGCAAATAGCAGGACTATGCCCACGGCGCGTTCGAGAGAAAATTGGGGCATCTGCTCGAAATTGCGCATGATCAACCACAGCCCCACAAAGAACAGTGCAATGGGCAGGACATATCCACCCCAGCCGAAAAGGTCAATCAAGAAATTGAGCCAGCGCAGCATCCAAACCCCTTTTGTGGCCGAGAACATGCCAAAGAGGGAGAGCATGCCAATACCGGCTATGACCACACCGGCGATGTCGAGTTTGCGATCTAAGGAAAGTCCGCTGCGTCGGTGGGTCGATTTTTTAGCAGTCGAGCGGCTGGATGATTTGCGTCCAGTTGATTTGCGAGTCGTAGATCGTCGGCCAGACGCCTTCCGTGACGCAGATTTTCGCGACGTTGACTTACGGGTTGTTTTTTTGCGTGTGCTGCGCTTGCGAGTTGAACTGCTCTTTTTTCGGGCCATTGAGTTTTGATACTAGATATTGGAGATTAGATGTTGGACAGCGGTTGAATTATAGCACAAATGATCTGGTTTGAACCGGTGGCTAGGCTGATCGCATTTCGAAATATTGGCATGTTTACACGACGAATAAGAGTAGCCAGCCAACCGTTCGGCTTACTCTTTGGGTATCACAACGAAGCCTCGCTGGCGGCTTCATCCTCCAAAATGGTGCGATCACAACCGACCAACGCGGTTGGGCTACTACCCGATTATATTGAGGAGGCCAAAAGGCTTGGGAGATATGGGGGGTTGCGGTAGAATTATCGGGCTTGGCTTCCGCCAGCAGAAAGGACCACATTTTGTTCCAGATCACTTTTCTCGGCACATCCGCCTCTGCCCCCTCTTTCCATCGCGGCCTTTCCTCACAGGTTGTTCAACATAATGAGCATCGTTTTCTCATCGATTGTGGTGAGGGATCCCAGCGCCAGATCCTGCGCTCAGGGATGGGGTTCAAACGCTTGAATCGCATCTTGATTACGCACGGACATCTGGATCATATTTTGGGATTAGGAGGGTTGATCTCAACCCTGGCGCGCTGGGAAGCGATGGACGATATTGAAATTATGGGTGGGAGGCGTGCCCTGGAGCGCATTAATGATTTGTTGTTTGGTGTAGTTTTTCGAGGCGTGCGCCCTCCTATCGATGTGGTGCTAACAGAAATTCAACCTGGTGTGATATTTGATGCCGAAGATTTTAGTGTTTCAGCATTTCAGGTCAGTCACCGTGGCGCTGACTCTTTAGGCTATCTCTTCGAGGAAAAGTCCCGCCGTCCATTTTTGCCAGAGAAGGCTGAAGCTCTGGATATCCCCCCGGGGCCCTGGCGCGGCGATCTCGTCAAAGGAAAAGCGATCAAATTGCCCGATGGGCGGGAGATCCAACCCGATGATGTGCTGGGGCCAGTACAACTCGGTACGCGCTTCGCACATGTGGGCGATACTGGACGGACAGAGAATCTTGTCGACGTGATACGCGGGGCTGATGCACTTGTTATTGAAGCCACCTACCTGAATGAAGAAGCCGAGATGGCGAAGAAATTTGGCCATCTGACAGCCCAACGATCTGCCGAACTGGCCATTCAGGCGGATATCCAGCATTTGATCTTGACGCATCTCTCTCGACGGTACCGGGAACGAGATGTCTTAGCAGAAGCGCGAGAAAAATTCCCCAACACCAATGTGGCGCGTGATTTCGACAGTTACCAAATCCGGCGGGGCGAGTGTGAGAAGGTAGAAGATTAATGGCATTTCTTAGGAAAAAGTTAGACACCTTTAGAAGCCAGGTTGTTTCCATGAACCTGGCTTCCCTGGTTCTGTGGACAGTTATTTTTGCCCTGGCCTATTCTCAGGCGCCTTTATTTACATCCAATCAAAACCAGTATTTTCTGCATGGTCTGGCCAAAGCCGGATTTGGGTATCTCGAAGGAGATTGGCTGGCAAACACCCTTGACCCCACACCGGTTTTCTCCTGGATCGTATTTCTGAGTTATCGTCTGTTTCACTGGCCGCCGATCTTCTATCTCTACTTTGGCATCCTGGCAGGCGTATATCTTTTTAGCTTAGTTGGAATTTCAGATCACCTTTTTGGTACCAACCGCCATCGTACAACGCGTTGGATTTTCATGATCCTGTTCATCGGGCTAAATGCTGCCGCAGTGCGCTCCGTTTTCGTGCGAGTTATGGGTACGAATTGGGCATACTTATTCGATGGCGGCGTCGCTGGGCAGAGGCTTCTCGGAGAGGTGCTGCAACCCAGCACCTTTGGTGTTCTATTATTGCTATCGATTAATCTGTTTTTGCGAGGCAAGGTTTATTGGAGCCTGCTCCCATTAGTGTTGGCGCCAACGGTGCATCCAACTTATTTATTGAGCGCCGGCGTTCTTACAGCCGTTTATATGGGTCTCATAACATGGGAGCAGCGCAACCTTCGCCAACCCCTGGTGATTGGCATCATCTCATTGATAGGTGTATTTCCAATTTTATTGCACACATACGTCGTTTTCCAACCAACAACCGAACAACTCACCAGCCTCGCTAGAGCACTACTGGTTGAATTCCGCATTCCACATCATGCTCAAATAACCACATGGTGGGATCTCACCGTAGTGATAAAGATATTGCTTGTTGCCGTGGCAATCTATCTGATGCGCGGCAAACGGATATTTTCACTATTGCTCTTCCCCTTCCTCATCGCTATCGTTTTGACTGCGGTCCAGGTTATGACACAAAGCAATTCGCTGGCTTTGCTTTTCCCCTGGCGAATATCGACAGTATTAGTTCCGCTATCTCTAAGCGTGGTCCTGGGTAGCTTTGTATTCTGGGTTGATGTGAATTACAGGGATCTCCTACATAGGAACGAAAAGCGAATCCTGGCCGTCACCTTGATCGGCTCAATTTTGTTTGCGTTGGTTGGAGCAGGTATATTTACAGCGAATTGGATGGAAAAAACCAATAGCCCCGACCGCGCGATTCTGACTTTTGCGATGGAGAATAAATCTCCCGAGCAGCTATATATGATCCCGCTCGACATGCAAGATTTTCGCCTGGAAACTGGAATGCCTGTCTTTGTGGAGTTTAAGTCGATCCCCTACCTTGATGTAGAAGTCTTAGAGTGGCACCGACGAGTCCGGTTGGTGAACCGAGTGTATCAGGCCCCTTATCAGAAACTTGGATGCGAGGCTCTATCTGAACTCTACCAAGAAGGAGCCACACACGTTGTTCTGCCCTATGACCACACCGTGCAGAACTGCCCGAATCTAGAACGGACCTTTCTTGAATTCGAAACCTATGAAATTCAAAAGATCATCCCGTAGATACCCCCCCACGTCACACTAAGCCCAGCGTTTGATTTCTGCAACAAGATCCGTTACTTGAAACGGCTTTGAAATGTAGCCATTACATCCGGCATCAAATGCCTTATAGCGTTCGTCAGGCAATAGATGCGCTGTGACAACCACAACGGGGATATCACGAGTGTTTTCGCTTTCCTTCAACCCCTCGATCATCCGCCAACCATCCATAACTGGCATATCCAAATCTAAAACAATCAGATCTGGCAACTCACTTCTCGTAACCGCAATCCCTTTCTCCCCATTTTCAGCAGTGATAACATCAAAGTTCTCCCGTTCTAAGAGCAAGCGTACCAGGGTGGTATTATCAAAATCATCCTCAACAATCAAGATGCGTTTCTTAGCCATAGTTTCTACTCTTCGATAGCGACTCTCATTTTTCAGTGATCAAACAAAACGCTGCTCTTCCCAAACGTCGGCGTCATTGTGATAGCCGGCTTTTTCCCAAAAGCCTAATCGATCCGTCTCGGTGAACTCCAGGCCTCGCAGCCACTTTGCACCTTTCCAGAAATACGGTGTGGAGAGGTCTTCCCGCCCGGGGATGTAGCCGATCACACCTCGCAGAGGGTAGCCATGATCAGGGGGTAGTGGTTCGCCATTGTAGTGGGTTGCCAATAAGAAACTATCTTGCAAGACCACTTCTAAAGGAAGGTTGGTAGTATATCCATATTCAGCATGTTGAATCACAAAGCCCGCTGAAGGAAGCAATTTGATAAAACCTTCATCAACCAACGTGCGCACGGAAACTCCATCCCAAAGCGTATCAAATTTACTCCAACGCGTGACGCAATGGATATCCATCTTTAGTTGAGTCTTAGGCAGCTTGTTGAATGAGTCCCAATCCCAGGAAATATCTTCTTCGACTTCACCCCAAACACGGAGATCCCAGGTGGCGGGACTGAACGCGGGCACCGGCCCATAGTGTAGAACCGGGAATTTATTGGTTAGTGACTGCCCCTTGGGCAGCCTACCTTCTTGGCGAACCTTTTCTTCTGCTTCCTTGCGATCTTTAACCGAATCAGACATCATGCCTCCGAAATTTGGCACATTATATCAGGATTTCTCTCAAATAATTGACCTCCGAATGCCTCGGATGTCTTCTAAATTTTTGACAGATTCCTATAGGCTGAAGCTCTCACTCGGTTCGAGTACATGGGCCTTAGCATCGGTTTCATCCTCGACGCGCACCGCCCAGGCCAGGGGATCTTGCTCGATTAAAGGCCAGGTGTTGTAATGCACAGGGATAACATTTTTGGGCTGAATCATTTTCACAGCGCGCAAAGCGTCATCAGGTCCCATGGTGAAATTATCACCGATGGGCAAAACCGCCAGATCGATACCTTCTTCACCGATCAACTTCATGCTAGAAAAGAGCCCCGTATCGCAGGCCAGATAGATTTTCTCGCCCACATGGGTGGTTAGCAGCAACCCGGCGGGATTACCCCCATAGGAACCATCCGGCAGGCCAGAGCCGTGCAAGGCATGGGTCAGTTTGAGATAGCCAAAGGGATGCTTGAAGCCACCACCGATATGTTGGGGATGCAGTTTTTGCAAACCTTGCGTACCTAACCAGTTGACAATCTCGAAATTGGCAATGGTCAGTGCGTCGGTGCGTTTCGCGATGTCAACAGCATCAGCGATATGATCCCCATGTCCATGACTGACGATGATGAAGTCGGCTTCCACATCACTGGCGGTTGCGTTGGCTGCAGGGTTGTCAGTAAAGAAAGGGTCAATGAGAATCTTGTATCCACCAGTTTCAAGACCACAAGTCCCGTGGCCGTACCAGATAAATTTTGTACTCATCGTTTATCCTCCTTGGGAAATACTTAACAGGTTTCATTCCATACCCACCACAGAGACACTGAGTTCACAGAGTTTTGTATCAATATCGAGGTTCTCCGTAAACTCTGTGGCTCCGTGGCAAATATTCACCAATGATCAAGTGTGATCTTTCATGCGCGTTTTTAACCCTTCAATCGCTTCAACGGGTGTAGGGTCAACACCATAAGCCATCGCCAGATAATACGCACAATAATCACCAAAATGCAGCGTCGTCCATAGCTGAGCCAAAGGCGTATCACCTTGCGCGTTGAAGAAATCTGTTCCCAAGCCTTCGAGCATGAAAATCTCTTTGGTCAGATTGGTGCGCAATTCATTGCGGGGGTGATAGGATTTAGCTCGCAAGAACAGCACCATCGTTTTTGAGATGGCATCTGCGGGGTTGACCACGCCAGCCGAGGTATTGTGATTGGCTTCGGGCAAAAATTCGAATTGCGCCAGGGCTTTGGCCAATTCACTGATTTGTCCTTTCCAACGCCGAGCCACGGGAGCAAGAAAATCTGCACCAAGCACGGTCACCCAGCGCCCATAGCACTGTCCCGCCAAGCGTTTGGCCGGATTCTCCATAGCGGGGATATCAACGGTGAGATGTTTTTGCTGCAATTTCATCGCTGAAATAGCATCCTTGAGTTCTGCCTCGGGATTGGGAATCAAGTCCAACTGAGTGAAAGCAGCCAGTAACAACCCAAAGGAAAATCCCACCGCGGCGCGCGGCTGACCTTTGTGATCAAACAGCCATAAAGCTGCGCCGGTGTCTTCAGCAGCAGCGGCTAATTTCCCGCCCGTGGAAATGGCCAGAATTCGACATCCGCTTTCGGAAGCGGCATCAAAAGCTGAGAGCGTTTCCTCCGTGTTACCCGAATGCGATGCAGCAATCACCAGGGTTTCCTCTCCCTTGGCCCAGCCAGGTACATCATAGTCGCGATGAACTATCACTGGAATTGAACAGTGTGGCGCGACATAGGCAGCCAGCAAATCGGCGCCGATGGCCGAGCCGCCCATGCCCGCAATCAATACACGCGAGATGCCTTTCCACGCGGGCAGGGATAAGCCTTTGCCAAACTCCCAGGCCTGCATCAATTGATCAGGCAGACCATCAATCTCAGAGAGCATATCTTGAGGATCTAGTTCTTTGAAAGCTTTTACGTCATCTAGGTTCATGCTATGTTTCCTTATCCGTATTATTGTGATTCTGTAGTTCCATCACAAGATTATAAATTTTTCGTCGCGCCCACCCTGACTCTCTTGACAGGCGCCGTGCTATCTGAGATGGTTTTTCGCCCTCGGTAAGAGCACTCTCAATTTCTTCATGCAGTCGTTCCAAAGACCACTCTTCCACATCCATGGACGCGCCGGCTACGATCAAGGTGATCTCACCACGCGGGGGTTGAGTATCGAAGTGATCAATCGCTGCGGATATACTCCCCCGAAAGAATTCTTCATGAAGTTTAGTCATCTCACGGGCTATAGCGATCTCTCGGTCACCAAGTACAGATGTCAGATCATCCAAGGCAGCCAGTAACCGGTGGGGAGTTTCCAAGAAGATCAGCGTATAAGGTAAAGATGATGCTTCACCAATCGCGCGCTGACGTTGAGAAGCCTTACGCGGTAAATAACCCAAATAGAGAAATGAGTCGTTGGGCAAGCCGGAGGCAGTCAGGGCTGCCATTGGGGCACTGGGCCCTGGGATAGGGCTGACTTTGTGCCCGGCATACAGGGCATGGCGCACCAATTCAAAGCCTGGGTCATTGATCCCGGGGGTCCCCGCATCAGAGACCAATGCCACATCCCCAACATCTAAAGCGGCAACGATCTTCTCCAATTGACGCCCTTTGCTGTGCTCATGGTAACTAACAAGCGGTTGGGTTGGCTCGATCTGGTAGTGCGATAGTAATTTGCGCGTCACGCGCGTATCTTCTGCCGCGATTAATGATGCTTCCCGCAGCACGCGTAAAGCCCTGTGTGTGATATCTTCCAAATTTCCAATCGGGGTTGCTACAAGGAAAAGAGTACTCATACTGTACTTTCGTGATAATCACGAATGATTCGTGATTTAAATCTTCTAAGCAGGTGAAAATTCCTTCTTTGTTCTATACTTTTCCAGAGTCTCAACCAGGATATGTGCGATTTGTCGAGCCGCTTCAGGGCATGCCGCTTTCTTGCAGGCGGCCACAGCTTGATCATATTGTTCAGGGTTATCAAGCCAATGGCGTAAAGCATTCACGATCTGATCTGGACGCGGCGCCCATACGCCGGCACCTTCTGAAACCACATAGGGGATATTGCCCGATTCTTGGCCCGGTAGATGGCTGTACAAAATCATCGGTAGGCCAGCGTTCAACGCTTCCGTGATCGTTCCAGGACCTGCTTTGGTCACCAATACATTGGCCGCGCGCATGAAGTCGGGCATCTCTCGTACAAAGCCATACACAAAAGTAGGCATGGGATAGGCATTGGCTTCTAATTTTGCCTTCAATGCTTTATTGCGCCCAGCGATAACCACCAGGGTGATAGGTAAATTTGCATCTGAAATGGCATGGACAACTTTCTCTAAAGGCCCCATCCCCTCTCCACCGCCGACCAGCACAACCACAGGGCGATCCGTGGGCCAGCCCAAATCGCGACGTAAATCTTCGGTATCGCCAGGCGGCTGGCAGAATCGATCTGCCACCGGCAAACCAACCACGCGCACTTGCTCAGGTTTGAGCGAATATTTGATGGCCCTGCGCTTGGCTGCCTCCGTGGGTACGATGCAAAGATCAACCCATCGATGATACCAACTGGCATGCACGCTGACCAAATCAGTCACCACGGTGACAAAGGGCGGTCGCTCACGACCCAAAGCGCGCAATACAGGCTCATTGGCAAGAGAATGCACGGAGACAATTAAATCACTGGGATGCTCCCTGACCAACCTGCGATAGGCATTACGCACATAAGGCCAGGTGCTCGCCGATAGAACACTAACCCGCTTGGGGCTATCGCTCAAGTGATATCCCAATTCCCATGCTTTTGGGGCACGTACTATGCGCGGATACAAAGCCGGGAGCAATTGTAGAGGCGGCGGGGCATAATCCTTGAAGATATCCACCATCTCCGTTACATACTGATCCCCATACTCAATATTAAGAGCTTCGATGATCGCTTCGGTCGCGCTGCGATGACCACCCCCGGTATCAGAGAATAGGAACAATATATTAGCTTGCTGTTTTATTGGGCAGTTCATGATTTTCGTCAGATGATGTAATACTCTTGACCCGCTGCGCTAACTTACGCCGTGATAGCATCACCAGCCGCTGACACCCCAAACACTCCAGGCGGATATCAGCGCCAATGCGCAGTACTTTCCACTCATAACTGCCGCAGGGATGTGTCTTGCGCAAACGCACAATGTCATGCAATTTCAAGTCTGGGAGCATAGCAGCGGGGATTATACCATCCACATGATATAATCCCCGCATTAGAGGTGTTTGATGCTAGATCTTGATTTTTCTACATTAATCGCACGAATTATTGTTCTATTAACAGCGTTTTCTTTCCATGAATTTGCCCATGCTTGGATGGCAGATTATTTTGGTGACAATACCCCACGCTTTAACGGACGGTTGACACTCAACCCCATGGCACACCTGGATCCCTTGGGATCCTTGATGCTCGTTGTCGCCGGATTTGGCTGGGCAAAACCAGTTCCAGTAAACCCCTACGTTTTACGCCAACGTTCTCCCGCGGCTATGATGTGGGTGGCGCTGGCTGGGCCCATGTCTAACTTGCTGCTGGCTATCCTGGCCGCGATTCCTTTCCGCCTTGGTCTCGTCTCTGTAGAACAGGCATTTTTCAGTTCTGGTACGCTGCTCCCCACTCTGCCCCAACTCTTATTAGAATTCATCATCATCAACCTGGTTTTGATGCTGTTCAATTTGATTCCCCTGGCACCGCTGGATGGCGAAAAGATTGTCGACTATTTCTTTCCCCCTTCCTGGTCAGATTTTCTGGCACGCATCCGTCCCTATGGTCCCATGATCCTGATGGTGCTGTTCATCGGAGGACCATATCTGGGCATCAATATCCTAGGTTGGATCATCGGGCCAGCACTCAGATTTTTATTTAGCGCTTTAGTTGGATGAAGATCAAGAATATCTTCTACCGAGTTCGTCAATTCTGGTTGGCAGTTCGATCGCCAGCACCTACAACTGAAGAATTAGCAATCGCACAAGAAGTGCTCAACCCATCTGAAATGGCGCTATTCACACAAATGCAGGCCAGCGAACAAACACATAGTTTGCAGGTATTAAAAACGATCCAGGAGCGGGGCCAGACGCACCCAGATTTGTTGACGGCTGCCCTCCTTCACGATGTCGGTAAGATCCGCTACCCACTGCGCTTATGGGAGCGGGTCTTTATTGTTTTAGGGAATAAATTCATCCCCCGATTGACAAAAACCTGGGGGGACAGTGCCCCGCGCGGGTGGAGGCGCCCCTTTGTGGTGGCGGATCAACATCCCCTTTGGGGAGCTGAACTGACCACCGAGGCTGGTACTACTCCCTTGGCAGCATCCCTGATCCGTCGGCATCAGGAAACCCTTCCATCAAATCAAGATAATAGTTTAGAAGATCGATTGCTTTCCATACTCAGGCACGCAGATAATCAAAATTAGGGAGCATGAAGTGAAAATCCAACTTACCATTATCGGATTAGGTCAAATCGGTTCATCGTTCGGTTTAGGGTTAGGTGGTCATGAGAACTTGATCAAACGGGTTGGCTTCGACACCAACCCCGCCATTGCCAACCAGGCCCGCAAAATTGGTGCTGTAGACGAAATAACCCAAAACATCCCCAGCGCGGTCAGTAAATCTGATGCCATCGTGCTGGCTATCCCCGTGGATCAAATGCGAGAGATGATGGAGATCGTCGCCCTGGAAATGAATTCCGGTGCAGTACTAATGGATACCGCTCCCATAAAAGCCAAGACCGCGGAATGGGCCGAGGAATTCTTGCCCGATGGCTGTGAATTTGTCGGTCTGACTCCTGTGGTTGCACCCCAGTACTTGCACAGCCAAGAGACAGGCATCGATGCAGCTCATGCAGATCTCTTCCAAGATGGGCTGATTGCCATCACATCACCCCCTGGCACTGATTCAAAAGCTATTAAATTAGCTGCTGATCTGGTGCGTCTAACTGGCGCTTCTCCCCTGTTCGCAGATTTGATGGAAATGGATGGTTTGATGACCGCAACGCATGCTGTGCCCCAGATCATGGGCGCGGCGTTGCTCAACGCCACCGTAGATCAGCCCGGTTGGCGCGAAGCCCGCAAAATTGCCGGGCGCGCCTATGCCGAGGTTTCTGGTCCTATTGTCCATCTTGGAGAGCCAGGCGCGCTGACCAAACTCGCCCTGCTCAATCGCGAGAGTATGCTGCGCGTGTTGGATAGTGTAATCGCTTCGCTAAAGAAACTGCGAGACGATATCCGTGATGAAGATGCCGACAAACTCACCGAACGCTTAGAGCGCGCCCGCAAGGGTCGCGAGCGTTGGTGGCAAGAACGCCAAGAAGCGGATTGGTCATCCGAAGGACGCCCAAAGCTGGATAAAAGATCAGCAGCTTCGAGCATCTTTGGTGATCTATTGCGCTTTGGTGGCAAGCCGCGCACCGATGACGATCGATAAGAATTTAAATGTCACTGCGAGGAACCCTGAGCGAAGTTGAAGGGTGACGAAGCAGTCTCATCGACTAATATGGAGATTGCTTCACTTCGTTCGCAATGACACAATTTTTTCTAAAACTATGGCTTGCTATTGCTACATTGTCGAGTGTGCGGATGGCACCCTTTATACCGGTTGGACTACTGACCCGCAGCGCAGAGAGAAAGAGCACAACGCCGGCCGCGGCGGCTATTACACACGCATTCGTCGCCCTGTAAAACTTGTCTATATCGAAGAACAATCTGACCGGTCATCAGCCCTAAAACGCGAATATGCCATTAAGAAACTCACTCGGACAAAGAAAATAAACCTGATAAAGTCAAATCCAATTTCAAATTTCTAACATCCAACATCTACTATCTAATCTCCAACCTAAAGAGGATCAAATGACAGATAAACTCACCTGGATTGATGAAGAACTTAACAACCTTCACGATGGGGGGTTGTACAACACCATCCGTACTCTGGGATCACCCCAAGGCGCCTGGTT
The DNA here is from genome assembly GCA_964560795.1 of uncultured Anaerolineales bacterium. GTDB lineage: Bacteria > Chloroflexota > Anaerolineae > Anaerolineales > UBA11858 > NIOZ-UU35. The sequence goes on from CAZLNX010000057.1 coordinate 13,657, forward strand.
AGTTGTTGATGGGATAAAAACTCTCAACTTCTGCTCCAACAATTATTTGGGATTGGCCAACCATCCCCGTGTGGTGACCGCTGCTAAAAATGCCATGGACAAATATGGCGTCGGTCCTGGTGCTGTACGCACCATCGCAGGCACAATGGATCTGCATGTGAAGTTGGATCAACGCCTGGCAGAGTTCAAGGGTGTTGAATCAACTATCACGTTCCAATCAGGGTTCACGGCTAATATGGGCAGCATACCGGCTCTGGTAGGCAAAGAAGATGTGATCTTCTCCGACCGCTTGAACCACGCCAGCATCATCGACGGCTGCCGCCTCTCACGGGCTAAGATCATCGCCTATGAACACTGCGACACCGATGATCTGGAAGCACAACTCAAAGAGCACCGCGCCAATTACAGACGAGCATTGGTTATCACTGATGGAGTCTTCAGCATGGATGGTGATGTTGCGCCACTGGATAAGATCTACGATGTCTCAAAGAATTACGATGCCATCCTGATGGTTGACGATGCCCATGGCGAAGGCGTGCTCGGCAACGGTGGGCGCGGCATTGTCGATCACTTCGGGCTGCATGGCAAAGTCGATGTTGAAGTTGGCACTATGTCCAAAGCCTTTGGCGTGATGGGCGGTGTCGTGGCTGGAAACCCCAAAGTTGTAGAGTGGCTGCACCAGCGCGGCCGACCCTTCCTGTTCTCATCTGCCATGACCATCCCTGACGTGGCAGCTTGCATCGAGGCCATCGACATGCTCGAAGAATCCACCGAGCTTGTAGATAAGCTGTGGGCCAATACCGATTACTTCAAGACAGAGATGAACAACCTGGGCTTCGATACCGGAGAGAGTGTCACACCTATCACGCCCGTGATGCTGGGTGAAGCACCCCTGGCCCAGCAGTTCAGTCGGGAACTCTTCGAAGCAGGAGTCTTCGGTATGGCGTTGGGCTTCCCCACCGTGCCGCGCGGCAAAGCCCGCATCCGAGTGATGATCTCAGCAGCCCACGAAAAGGACGACCTCGACCAGGGCTTAGAAGCCTTTGCCAAAGTTGGCCGTAAGCTAGGAGTAATTAGCTGATAATTAAACCGCCAAGACGCGAAGTGCGCGAAGCTTATATATTAGAATCACTAAGAATAGATCCGATTTCGTTGAACTTACCATTCAGATATCCTTGATAACCTTAGCAACCTTTGCGCCTTCGCGGCAGAAAAAACGATGCCTACTAACCTACCTGCAGATTATTACAAAGCCGAGGAGCAATTCCGTCAGGCGACCACCACCCAGGAAAAGATAGCCTGGTTGGAAGAGATGCTTTCGATCATGCCCAAACACAAGGGCACAGATCACTTGAAGAGTGACCTACGGCGGAAGATCTCCAAACTCAAAGAAGCCGATACGCAGAAGAAGGGCGGTCCAGGTCGGCAGGTTTCAGCGTATCATATCGAGAAGGAAGGCGCAGGGACGGTTGTAATCATCGGCCCTGCCAATACGGGCAAATCCGCATTGCTAGCCGCACTGACCAATGCCAAACCCGAGGTCGCTCCCTACCCTTTCTCGACCTGGGGACCTACCCCAGGCATGATGCTGTTCGAAAACGTGCAAATCCAACTGATAGACACGCCACCCCTTGAGGGGGAGTTCATCGAACCAGAGCTGTTCAACCTGATCCGCAACGCCAATATGGCGCTTCTAGTCGTCGATCTACAAGCTGACCCCATTGGGCAAATCGAAGATACCCTGGCTATGCTGGAAGAACGTCGCATTATTCCCCAGCATCTGCAAGATGATCATGAAGGCGGGTTGCGAATGAAATATATACCCATCTTGGGGATTGTCAACAAATGCGACGACGAAACCATGGATGCAGATTTCGAGGTGCTGTGTGAGTTAATGGAGGGTGATGAGTGCCCCCTTATCCCCATTTCCGTAACTGCAGAACGATACTTTGAGCACTTGAAGAAAACAATTTACGACAAGTTGGAAATCATGCGCGTCTACTCACGCCCCCCAGGGAAAGAGCCCAATTTCGACTCACCTTTTGTGCTGAAAATTGGCAGCACAGTAGAAGAGTTCGCTGGCAAAGTGCACCAGGATTTTCGAGAGAATATGAAATCTGCTAAAGTTTGGGGGAGCGGCGCCTTCGACGGGCAGATGGTCAGCCGCGATTATGTACTGCATGATGGGGATGTGGTGGAACTGCGCATTTAGCGAGCAGCGCCGATCGCTACCCAGTCATCGATTTGACGTTTGTCGTGCACTTTGAACCCATGGGCTTGGAGTGCATTTTTCATTTCAGGGAGTTGTTCTTCCAGAATCCCAGAGAGGAGCAAAACACCCTCAGGTGATACCAAATCCCCGAAGCCAGCATCAAGCAAACGGATCAAGATGGGGGCTAGGATATTGGCCACAACGATGGGGGCCTGTATCACCGGGAAAACCCCGGCTTTGATTTCATCCACTGAACCGACGGCGAATTTTGCCTGGTCGGCGACGCCGTTGTTGGCAGCATTCTCATCGGCAGCGGTAATCGCCTCGGAGTCAGTATCCACACCGAAGGCGCGAGAGGCTCCTAGCTTGAGGGCCGCAACGGATAAAATCCCAGAGCCGCAGCCAACGTCAATTACATCATAAACCCTAAAGGTTTTTGAAACCTTTAGGGTTTCAATTAATTCCAAACACAACTGCGTGGTGGGGTGTGTTCCCGTTCCAAAAGCCATCCCAGGATCGATGCGGATGGGGATTCGTGCCTCGTCGGGGGATTCCAGCCAGGCCGGGATGATAATCAAGCGCTCGCCAATGGCAATGGGGCGGTAGTGCTGCTTCCAGGTTTCCGCCCAGTTGACTTCATCAATGGGCTTGAATAGGGGTTCTGGCAGCGGTTGTATGCGCCCCAAAAAGTAGAGTGCTTCTTCGATGCGCTGACGGGTATCTTCTAATTGACCATCCACAGGTAGATAACCGCAAACCCGTAGTGGCCCAACCGGGTGACCTTCATCTTCCACATTGGCCTTAATGGCTGTGCTCTCGATGACCACACCATTGGGGATGTAGCGCGCCAAAACCTCGGCGACGGCTTCAGCCATCTCGCCATCAACGGTGAGTGAAACTTCAAGCCAATTCATATTGTTAGCAGGGAGCAGTTAGCAGGGAGCAGTTAGCAGGAAGCAGTTAGCGGGAAGTATCGACTTGCTTCTCGCTATCAGCTAACCGCTAACCGCTAACAATCATCCCCCAATGACGTCTTTCAAGCGGTCGATGAAGCCGCGTTCTTGAGGTGTAACCTCGGTACCCAGGCTTTCAGCCAATTTCTGGAATAGCTCCCTTTGGTCATCAGAGAGAGACTTAGGGATACTGACATTGATGACCACTAATTGATCACCCCTATTATTATTACGCAAATGGGGTACACCTTTGCCGCGCATACGGATGATCTTGCCGGGTTGGGTTCCAGAAGGAATTTTTAGAACGGCATCGCCATCTACTGTAGGTACGTTGACCTCATCACCCAGGGTTGCCTGAGAGATATTGATATTCAAATCCAAGAGAATATCATTTTCCCGCCGGCGGAAATATTTATGGGGCTGCACCTGGATGATCAAATACAAGTTGCCAGGAGGGCCACCATTTACACCAGGCTGGCCTTCCCCAGTCAGGCGGATTTGTGTCCCAGTGTCCACACCGCCTGGGATCGAAACAACCTTTTTGCGCGCCTTACGCACTTGTCCTCGCCCGCTACAAGTTTTGCAAGGATGAACGATCACTTCCCCTCTACCGCTACAAGCCGGACAGGTTGTCACTTGCACCATTGAGCCGAGGATCGTCTGGCGAGATTGTCGAACTTCACCCTGGCCATTACAAGTAGAGCAGCGGGATGGTGAAGTCCCCGGTTCTGCGCCTGATCCCGTACAAGTCTCACAGCGTTCATCCCGGTTGATCTCGATCTCTTTATCCACGCCAAAGATAGCTTCGTTAAATTCGAGATGGACGCGATATTGCAAATCCTGACCGCGACGCGGGGCATTGCGAGAACGGGCTGACGAGCGGCCGAAACCGCCAAAGCCAAAGCCAAACAGATCGCCCAAAATATCTGTGAAATCCATTGTGGTCCAATCAGGCACACCGCCCGCCCCCTGGACACCAGCATGACCAAAGCGGTCATAAGCAGCGCGTTTATCTTCATCAGAGAGCACTGCATAAGCTTCATTGATTTCCTTGAAGCGATCTTCTGCGTCAGCTTCTTCGCTGACATCCGGGTGATATTTACGCGCTAAATTGCGAAAGGCTGTTTTGATCTCGCCATTCGCTGCACCCTGGGGGACACCGAGTATCTCGTAGTAGTCTCGTGGCATGTTAAATCTCAGGTTTTTAAGTGCCAAGTATCAGGTTTATGATTGCTAGTTGCAACCTGGCACCTGATACCTGACACTGGATACTTACTTAGGCGTTGCGAAATTCGCCGTCAACGATATCTTCGTCATCCGGGCCAGACTGTCCATCGGGAGGAGGCGGACCCTCGGGGCCAGCACCTTCAGCGCCAGGCATGGGGCCAGCTCCAGGCTGCTCGTAAGCGGCAGCACCGATCTGTTGGATCTCTTTGCCGAGCTCATCAGCCACACGGTTCAAAGTTTCTGCATCAGCATCTTGGTTTTCCAAAACTTTGCGCACTTCGGCAACTTTGTCTTGTACTTTGGTCTTGACATCATCAGGAACTTTGTCACCAAGATCTTCAAGCGCCTTCTCAGCCGTGTAGGCCATGTTATCAGCCTTATTGCGGGCTTCAACCTGTTCTTTCGCCTTGACATCTTCTTCAGCATGCTTCTCAGCTTCTTTCTTCATCGTGTCGATTTCGGCATCACTCAAACCGGAAGATGCTGTGATGGTGATATTCTGGCTGCGGCCAGTGGCTTTATCCTGAGCAGTCACTTCCAAGATACCATTGGCATCGATATCGAAGGTCACTTCGATTTGGGGGACGCCGCGCGGCGCAGGGGGAATACCATCCAGGATGAAGCGACCCAGGGATTTGTTATCCGCGGCCATGGGGCGCTCGCCCTGCAGCACGTGGATCTCAACCTGAGGCTGGTTCGCAGCCGCCGTGGAGAAGATCTGGCTCTTGCGGGCTGGGATGGTGGTGTTGCGCTCGATGAGTGGAGTCGCCACTGCACCCAGTGTTTCCACAGAAAGGGTCAAAGGGGTAACATCCAGCAAGAGGATATCTTTGACATCACCACCCAAAACACCAGCCTGAATCGCAGCGCCAACAGCCACAACTTCGTCGGGATTGACACCCTTGTGGGGCTCTTTGCCGAAGAATTTCTTGACCGCTTCTTGCACTGCGGGCATACGGGTCATACCACCGACCAGCACAACCTCGTCAATGTCAGAAGGCTTCAAGCCAGCATCATCCAAAGCCTGTTTTACAGGGGCAATGGAACGATCAACCAAGTCTGCGGTTATCTGCTCGAGTTTGGAGCGCGTCAGGTTGAGCACAAGGTGCTTGGGTCCGGACGCATCAGCAGTAACATAGGGCAAATTGATCTCGGTCTGCTGCAAGCTGGAAAGTTCAATCTTTGCCTTTTCAGCAGCTTCCTTCAAACGCTGCAGCGCCTGGCGGTCTTTGCGCAGGTTGATGCCGTTGTCCTTCTGGAATTCATCGGCCAGGAAATCGATCACACGCTGATCAAAATCATCACCGCCCAAGAAGGTATCACCGCTGGTGGAGCGCACCTGGAAGACACCTTCACCAACATCCAGAACAGAGATATCGAAGGTACCACCACCCAAGTCGTACACGGCGATGACTTCATTCTGTTTCTTGTCGAGGCCATAAGCCAGGGATGAAGCGGTGGGCTCATTGATGATGCGCAACACTTCCAAACCGGCGATCTTTCCGGCATCTTTGGTGGCATTACGCTGGGCATCGTTGAAGTAGGCCGGTACTGTGATCACAGCCTGAGTGACAGGCTCACCAAGATATGCTTCGGCATCAGCCTTGATCTTTGCTAGGATCATGGCAGAGATTTCAGGGGGTGAATATTCCTTGCCGTCCAGAACCACGCGCAGGTCGCCGTTTGGGGCTTTCTTCAATTCATAAGGTACCAGGTCCTTGGCGCGCTGCACTTCAGGGTCATCAAATTTGCGACCCATGAAACGCTTCATCGAGAAAATAGTATTCTCGGGGTTTACAACACCCTGGTTGCGGGCGGGACGCCCGGTCAGGCGTTCGTGATTTTTGTTGACTGCCACCACTGAGGGGACCAGTCGTTCACCTTCAGCAGAAGGGATAACCGTAGGTTCTCCACCTTCTACAACCGCGGCAGCAGAATTGGTTGTACCTAGGTCAATTCCGATAATTTTAGCCATAGTTTTTGTTCCTCCAAAATTCTTGTTTGTAGTAGGGCACGAAAGTACCCGTTGATTACAGATTTAGCTGCACTCGTCGATTTCGCGCCTGCCCGTAGGGCCGCAGAGCGCGGCGTCGTGCAGCACTACGAACCTAAGCAGCAATTACAACTCGGGCTGGACGTAGAACGCGATCTCCGATTATATAGCCTTGCTGCAAAACCTCGATCACCTGGTCACTTTCGTGATCGTCGCTCTCGGTTTTCACAATGGCTTCATGCAAATTGGGATCAAATATCTCGCCCTCAACGTCCATTGGAGTGATACCATCAGCTTCGAGAACTTTGAGCATCTTGCGATAGATCAACTCAATTCCTTCTGCCCAGGTGGCACCATCACCCTCTTGCAGGCGATCTTTCAAAGCTCGTTCAAGATCATCGACAATGGGCAAATAGCGCTTGGCAACATCGCCGACAGCGTCATTATGGAAGCGTACACGATCCCGATCAACTCGCTTTTTGTAATTGGCGAAATCAGCACGGGCACGCTGCCAGCCATCAAGATATTCATCTGCTTTTGCTTGAGTTTCTTCAAGCGAATTTTGTAATTCCATAATTTCTTCAGGGGAGAGATCCAACATTGGGCTCTCCTCAGCAGCCTCGGGGGAGTCCGCTTTTTCAACTGGAGCCTCGGACTCCTTTTGGGGTTGATCCAGTTCTTCAACAACAACTTCGCCCTCGAGGACTTCTTCAACCACTATTTTTTTCGCTTTCGCGTTCTTTTTCTTCTTTTTGCTCATTACTATTCGTCATACCTCTCATCTGGTAAAGTATCACCGACCAGGTCACTGAGCAAATTAGCGACAAACTGGACGGTCGAGATTGTCTGTGCGTAAGGCATGCGGGTGGGACCAAGCACACCCAAGGCGCCAGTGGCTACACCAGGGACGCCATAGCGGGAGAGAACTACTGCGCAATCACTCAAGTCTTCCCAAGTTCCCTCTCCGCCAATCAACACATGAATACCGCTGGTATCGGGAGAGAGTACCGTTTGTGAGAGCAAATCTTCCATCTGGGAGCGTTCCTCCCAAAAGCGCAGCGCCCGATGGGCGACACCTGGAGCGGAGAACTCGGGCTCAGCCAGCACATTGGCCAGACCATCGCGATAAATATCTCCGGCCAGCACATCATCTGATCTTTGCATCTCATCGATGGTTAGCTGCAAGATGTCACGCTTGAGATCATCATCAGCTCGGCTCATCAATGCAGCGATATCAATAACATCTTTTTGCTCAAAAATGTCATTGATCCAGGCAGCGGTCATACTCAGTTTTTCTTGAGAGACCGGCTCACCCAGCTTCAACATCTGCTGGCGAATCTCGCCGCCTTCTAGAACGAGCACCATCAGAACCTGGCTCCCGCGAGTGGCAATCAGTTCGATATGCTTTAAGCGGGCATGTTCAGGATGAAGCGAAGTTACCAACGAAGCGCCGCTTGATTGGCGAGCCAACACCGAGGCTGCCAGACGCATCCACTGATCGATATCTGTGCGCGCCTGATAGAACTGATGCTGAATAGTATGCCGCGTCTCTGATGGCAACGAAGTGCGTCCCATCAACTGGCTGACGAAATAACGATATCCTTCCTCGGTGGGGATACGACCAGCCGATGTATGGGGCTGTTGCAAGTATCCTGCCTCGGTGAGAAAGGCCATCTCATTGCGTACTGTCGCCGGGCTGACATTGAGCGAGTAATCTTTCACTAAAGATTTCGAACCCACTGGGTTTACCTGCTCGACATATTCCCGGATGACCAGGGCTAGGATTAGTTTCTGGCGTTCAGATAAATCGGTCATTTTGTCTCATAATTTAGCACTCTCGTCTTGAGAGTGCTAAGAACACAATAAGAATCATATCATGTCGAGGTAGGTGCGTCAAGAAATGGGACTTTTGGAGAGCGAGTTCTAATACTAAGTTAACAAACTTAGCAGTCTAAATATGCGAGTGCTAAACAGATTATTCATAAAGCGTCTTACTTGCGAAAATTCTCTAGTACTAATGCGAAATCGCTTGGGTAAGGAGCTTCGAAAACAACCCTCTCCCCCGTTTGTGGGTGTCTGACAGAAAGCGAGAATGCATGCAAAGCTAGGCGTTCAATTAAAGACGATCTTTCACTTGACCCATATAGTGGGTCAGACAACACTGAGTGATCCAAGCTATATAGATGGGTGCGTATCTGATGTCTGCGGCCAGTTTTTGGCTGCGCTTGAATTAGTACGCCACTTTCAAACCGCTCCAAAACGCGAAAACTTGTGCTGGATTCTTTCCCTTTCTTTATATCAACAACGGTGCGCCGGCGCCGGCCGACATCTGTACGAAGAGGAAGATCTATATTTTTCTCATTCCAGGCAGGATTTCCCGAAACAAGGGCGTGATAAACCTTAGAAACCTTTCTTTCCGAAAATTGGCGGTTCAACTCTCGGTGGGCATCTGCGCTTCGAGCCAGCACCTTGACCCCACTGGTTTCGCGGTCGAGGCGATGCACAATCCACAGGCGACCGATATCTGGCTCTAAGAGACTTCGCACATGAGGCTTTACAGGATCATAACCGTCGGGAAGAGAAAGCAGCCCTGCAGGTTTGTCGATCACCAGCAGGGCATTATCTTTGAAAACAATGATGTGAAGTTATTTCCCTGAACTCGGATTGCTCAACTTGGTAAGATAG
>CAZLNX010000058.1:0-22580 GCA_964560795.1 uncultured Anaerolineales bacterium
CAAGTCTACCCGACTATCCGTTTCTCACAAAACCTATTTTTGATCAGTATACCAGGGATAAAAGCAGATATCGAACATACTTTCCAACAGTCAATCTGATAACTCTGCAGTTATGAAGGTGTCTGCGAACTTGTCGCTCTCCGTAGGCGTCCCTTGCAGGAAAGCAGGTTTGGTAGCTCACCGATCAATGCTGGAACTTGCTGGGGAGTAACGCGGTAATTGCCTATCCCGAGCCTAATCTAAGGGCAATCGGGTTACATCTTTCAGCGGCCAAACGCTAATACGCTCGTCAACTGGATAGGAGTGCTGTCCAGGATGGAGTACCCACAGATGTTCTAGCCCCAAATCTGTGATGGCGGTGCGCATGGATGCCGTGATCTTTGGGGCTTCGCTAAACTTGACTTCAACGCCATAGTTCTTCCCCTGATGAGGGAATACTAAGTCAACTTCTGCTCCGCTATGCGTAGCCCAAAAATAAGCCTGAGTTGGCCGGATGGTTTGCAATATTTGTTCGATCACATATCCTTCCCAGGATGCACCGATCTTTGGGTGTCCTAATAGAGTATGATGGTTAGGAATGTCCAGCAAACTGTGCAGAAGGCCGCTATCCCGCAGATAGATTTTTGGCGATTTGACCTGCCGTTTGCCCAGGTTTTCGAACCAAGGCTGTAACTGGCGTACCATAAAAGTACCACTCAGTATATCCAGGTAAGATCGAACAGTTTTGTCAGATAAACCCATTGAGCGCCCCAGTTCTGATGCATTCCATGTCTGCCCGTGGTAGTGAGCCAACATTGTCCAGAACCGGCGCATGGTAATTGAGGGGATATTGATCCCCAGTTGGGGAATGTCGCGTTCTAAAAATGTACGGATAAAACCTTCTCGCCAGGCCAAACTATCATCTTCGGATTCAGCTAGATAGGCACGCGGGAAACCGCCCCGCAGCCAGAGATTTTCCCAGGCTTGCTCACCGCTTTCAGAAAGATCGAAACCACTCAATTCGATGAACTCAACTCGGCCAGCTAGGCTTTCAGATGCAGACTTGATTATGGCTGGTGAGGCGCTGCCAAGAATAAGAAAGCGCACTTTATTTTCGGGCCGGTCTACCAGAATACGCAAAACCTGAAACAACTTGGGCATGATTTGTATTTCATCCAGAACCACCAAGCCTTCAAGCGATCCCAACACCAGCTCTGGATTCTCTAACCTGCGTTGATCTGGGAAGGATTCTAGATCGAAGAACGTTGTCTGGTGTTCTTTGGAAAACAAATGCGCCAAGGTTGTTTTGCCACACTGACGAGGTCCCAACAGGGCCGTGATAGGGGAGCGGCGGGTTGCTTTTGACAGCCGTTTTAGGTAATAGGGGCGGTTTATCATGCCCGGATTTTACCATGAAAATTCGAGTTTATTGCCCGAGATTTCAGTATCAAGTCTCGGTTATATTAAGAATGTTTTTTTTCGTAAAGAGGTGAGCTACCAACCGCTTACCAAAGGTGTCCCTTGCGGGAAAGCAGGTTGGAATGTTATTCTACTTCCCTCGGTTCTGTAAGTAATCTGACCCCTTCAAGTATTTGTCGAACTCGTCCCTTTGATACCGTCCCCATATATTCTTCCAACTGCATTTTATCAACTGTAAATATCTGCGATACATTGACAACACTTTGCTTTGGCAGATTCGCTTCCCCATCTTCTAGTAATACATTGCCCGGAGCTTCTGCTCGTTTCAGGTTCGATGACAGCGCACATACAACCACTGTATTGATCCGACTCCGATTGAATAAGTTGTTTTGGATCACAATATGAGGGTGACGAAATCCTGGCTCTGATCCTGTTGGTTCTTCAAGTTCTACCCAATATATGTCACCTTGATTGATTACCATTCACCCTCCACCAGCTTTCGCTGTTGCTTTTGTGCTTTCTCCAAATGCACTTTCTCCGTTGCGTTTGGTAAGTTTTCATAGGCTCGATTTATTTCTTCTAGTATCTGACGATTCTGATATTTCTTAATAAATTCCTCGACTGCTAATACAAAGACTCTGCTGCGCGAGATATTTAATTCACTTGCCAATGCTTCCACTTGCTTAAACAGTGGCTCCCTAATCGAAATAGCCGTTTTTATACTCGTCATTTTATTATACCTTTCTGTTCTTGGTCAGTATAACACTTTGTTATACCAATGTCAATACTAATCTTTGCTTCTACACTTGCTTGTCCTAACAACAATAATCCTACAAATTAGCCACCCACATCGGTTTGCCACGTTATCATCAGAAGCATAGTGCCAGTTGCCTACTGGCTTGCACTGTGATGGTTTTGGTGCGCTTTGCAAATCCGCAGTGCAATTGGAGATTTGTAAAGCGCATGACATAATTTTTGGATGAGTAAGTAGACCTTCAGTTGACGGACATATCGTAATCCACAAGGTTTATATACCAGCCTTATTTGCTATCCGTAATTAATAATTTAACCTGACAGCAGGGCGTGCATAGACATTGGCAAAGCGTGATGAAGGTGATGAGGAATAATTGAGAAGTCGATAACATTTCATTGCCAATGAAATGTTATCGACACATTATTTCAGTGTGAATGAAATGAATTGGATGCCTAAATGGTCAGGAGACATAATTAAATCCCTTTTGCACGAACAATTCAATACGGGTATCGTCCGCACACAGCCTGCGAAGTTTGATATGCCGGCATCCTATCCTTCCTCGGTTTTTCCTTGGCAAGTGATATTGGAACTAAACGTCATGGGGTAGCAATTCATTACTACAAATTGTGCTGCAATTCCATCAAATCGAACGATTATGATAAAGGAAAAATCATATTATTGTGTAAATATTCATGGCGCGTATCCTTTTTATCGATGATGATGTTATTACGCTGGAAACCTATGAGAGAATCGTTTCTTTATTAGGCCATGAAGCAATTCTGGCAGCTACAGGGACCGAAGCGATTAGGGTAGCTCGCGAATGTTCCGTGGATTTGATCCTACTAGACCGTCAATTGCTAGACATGGATGGTTTTCAAATCTTGAGCCAGATACGCGCTTTAGATGTGCCATTAGAAATCCCTATCGTTATGGTTTCTGCAAGCCATAGCATATTATCTGACCGAGCCATTGCTAATGGTGCGCAAGAATATATCTGTAAACCGCTACTCACCGATGATCTAGAGAATCTAATTGAAAAATATACTTATAGCTAATCAGCTATGAATTCAAACACAAATTATTGTCTATTACAATGGGACAGGGTAGCTGTGAAAAGAAATTTGATTTCTGCTTGGTTGATTGAGTAGCAATTAAAGATTGTTCATCAAAGATCAAATGCAAATATCGACACACGGTCACAAACATGTACTCTAAAAATCCCGTAAGTTTTCCCGAATTAAATGTATGAGTGATAATCAAGAATCTACTCTAGGTGATGATCTCAACATCAACAGTAATCTAGAATCTCAAATAGACATTTGGCGAGCTAAAGCGCTTAATGCTCTGTTGCTTGTTGCTATCCTAGTATTTACACCAGCAATTGTGGTGTGGTTATTTCAATTCAATTCGTTACAAGATATTCTAGAATCCGCGCTGGTATATTTCGCTATTTATCTGCTAACTGTAGGCCTTGCCCTTTTTCGTCAGATTGATTATCGCCTGCGGGCTTGGGTACTTATATTACTCACCTATTTTACGGGTGCGCAAGCGATGATTTTAGGTGGATTGGCAGGTGATGGTCGGATTTATTTGCTAGTTGTACCCATTATGGCATTGATTGTAGTAGGCGCTCGGGCTGGTGCAATTATGTCAGGCATGGTTATTCTCACATATTCAGTGCTGGCTGGTGCTGCATCAAAAGGTTGGATAACAGATCGACTGTTATTTAAAAATAACCCTGTCGATTTGAATATATGGGTTCAAGAGGGAATCGTCATGTTCGCGTGTCTAGCCATGGTTGTAGTTTTACAATGGAGATTTAACCAGTTTTTGGAAACCATGGCATCTAAAAATGTTAGCTTGTATGATGAAGTCAGCACAATAGCCAATGAACTAGAGCAACGCGTTGATGAACGTACTGCAGAATTACAAGAAACCAACGAAAAGCTCAAAAGTAGGGAGAAGAAATTACGTTTGGCAATGGCTGATGCAGACAAAGCGAATAGTGCTAAAAGTGAATTTCTATCCCGCATGTCTCATGAGTTACGCGCACCCATGAATTTAGTGTTAGGATTTGCGCAAATTCTGGAGATGGATCAGCAAAACCCTCTCACATCAGCGCAGCAAAAAAGTGTCAGATATATTCTCGACGAGGGCGAATATTTGCTCAAGATGATTGACGAATTACTCGATATATCCCGTATCGAAGCTGGACATATTGAAATCTCAAAAGAAACTGTGGATCTCGGAGCAGTGGTGGATGCATTATTCAACTTTTGTTCGCCGCTGCTTTCCCGCCATAATGTTCAAATGGAATTACATCCTTCTATTCAACAGCAAATTTATGTAAGTGCAGATAAGCAGCGGTTACATCAGGTTTTGTTGAATTTAATCTCTAACGCGATCAAATTTAATCGCAGTGGTGGAGAGGTCAGTTTATCGATTCAGCACCAAGAGCCGCGTACAGTTCGTATTAATGTCCATGATACAGGAATTGGTATCCACTCTGAAAATCTGGGTGATTTGTTCACGCCATTTGTTCGCCTAGATGATGGTGGGAGTAAGCCTGGAGGTACGGGTCTTGGTTTATCACTCTCTAAGCAACTGATGGATTTGATGAATGGGGATATTGGTGTGGAAAGCACACCTGGTAATGGTTCAATCTTTTGGATTGAATTGCCACTGGCTGATCATTATGAAAATCACCTGGTTGCAGATACGCAGACGGAGGACACCACAGAAATTGGGCTTCCGGCATTCACCTTGTTGTATATTGAAGATTATAGACCTAATTATGAACTGCTGAAGAATGCATTGGCTCAATACCCTCAGGCGAATCTGCTCTGGGCTAGTGATGGTCAGAGCGGACTTGCCATGGCTAGCCAATTGCCTGATTTGATCTTGCTGGATTTACAATTGCCCGACATGCATGGGTTCGATGTGTTGAGGCAACTAAAGCAGGATGATAGTACAAGCAAGATTCCAATCGTCGTTTTAAGCGCTGATGCAACGCAGTATCAAATCAAATTTATGAAAGATGCTGGGGCATTAGATTATGTGACCAAACCATACAAAATGAGAGAGATGATTCAAAATTTACACACGTGGTTATCTTGAATCCAAAGCAAAGCTCTAATATTAAAGGCAGTGTTTATTGCTCTTTGTAAGTTTGTTCCCGAAATCTCCCTGAAATTGCTGTTTTTATACTTGCCATACTTTTTTGCCTTTCTATTTTTGGTTAGTATAACAACTTGTTATATTTTATCAATACCTAATTTACCCATCCTAATAACAGTAATCCTACAAGTGTCAATGACCTGCCCTCATAATTTGATCCAGTCACTATGTTATTCCAGCCAGCTGGATTTGCGCAGTCAGTAATGAGTTTAATCTAAGCATTTTTTGACAATGGATTGAAAATATCATGACAATACAAAATCGCACTGACCAAACATTTTATTTCGAAATCAGGCAATATATAGGCATGTTTCAGAGATGGGCCTGGCTGCTGGCTCTTACAACCGTTTTAGCTGGCGTGGGTATGTATATTTTTGACAGGCAGCAAACGCCTATATATCAGGCTTCAACAACCATCATGGTTGTTGAGCCTCCTAACACACAAACCTCAGTGGTTGCTGATTACCTGGGTTCGGATCGTTTGGTAAACACCTACTCCGAATTATTTACGACGCGCCCATTGCTTGATGAGGTGGTTCAGCGTCTTGGATTAAATATGAGCGCTGGGAATTTGAAGAAAGAAATTGAAGTCAAAATAAGACCTGAAACGAAACTGTTAGAGCTTCAAGTGAAAGATATTGATCCAACCAGGGCAGCCCTGATCGCCAACACCATGATCGATGTGCTGATAGAACAGAATGAGGAGATGTTATCCAGGCGTTTTGCCACAGCAGAAGGAAATTTGCAGGAACAAATTGATTCTGTGGAGGAACAAATAACAAAGTTAAGTAACGAGATAACAAATGACGAAATTGAACAAAAGCAGCAGCAATTACAACAAATTGAGGAGAAGATTGGCGGTCTGGAAATTCAAATCATTGATTTGCAAAGTGAAATCACTGAGCTGAGCATAATCCTCGGCCTGAGTGGAGGAGAAGAAAATACAACCATAGACCCTTCAGATGTAGGCAGGATATCTCTGCTTAGAGCAAAAGAATTAGAGTTGGCGCAACTCCAAACATCTTTGGAGCTGTATCAAAATATTTATTATCAATTGACCATTACAGGCACAAGCGATGAATACAATCTAGTGGCAGGCTTCGACCAGAGGAGAGCTTCTTTGGCCCTTTATCAGCAAACTTATCAAAATCTACTGAGTGATTACGAAAGGATTAATCTTGCCCGGTTGGAAAGTGAAAATAATATCGTACCTGTTGAGCCTGCAATCCCCAACTACAAATCAATTAGTCCAGTGATTTTACAGGATGTTTCCCTTGCAGCTGCCGTTGGGTTAATGGTGGGAGTTGGATTGGCTTACCTGGTTGAAATGCTCGATGATACCATCAAGAAACCCCAAGATGTCGCCACTCACTTGGGCTTGCCGTTGCTGGGAAATATCTTACATATCGAAGAAAATGCAGGACCGATCACCATGCTTCAACCGCGTTCGCCCATTTCTGAGGCCTATCGCTCACTGCGCACGAATATCCAATATGCCAGCGTGGATAATCCGATAAAGAGCCTACTGGTCACGAGTCCCTCTCCTCAGGATGGAAAGTCGAATGTCGCTATCGATTTGGCAATCGTGCTGGCACAAAGCGGTCAGCGTGTTATTTTAGTAGACGGGGATATGAGACGGCCGGTGATTCATAAGCGCTTGAAACTTACGAACCGCAGAGGCCTATCTTCGTTTTTTGTCCCATCTTCTGCTGACATGGTCAGCTCAATGCGGATCGTTGAGAATGTAGAAAATTTGGTGGTAATTACTTCAGGCAGCCTACCGCCGAATCCGTCCGAACTGTTTATGTCGGATAGGATGGGCATAATCTTAGATAAACTAAAAAAAGCTGGGGACGTTGTAATCATAGATACACCACCGCTGATGGCGGTAACTGACGCAGTTGTGCTCGCTCCACGTGTCGATGGTGTCCTGATGGTAATCAGGCCTGAGGCCACGAAATTGAGTGCCTGTCGAGAGGCATTAAATCAACTCCACCAGGTTGGTGGGAATTTGATTGGCGTTGTGATGAATGATATCACTCAAAAAGGCGGGCGCTCATATTATTACAAAAACGGTTACTACTACAGGTATCAGGATTATTATGGCGAATCATAACAAGATGCCCAACGAAGCTCAAGAGAACATGACTAATAACGTGACTGCCTGCCCATGTATCGCCCTGAAAGGGGATGCCGAGACGAATTATGGATATCCGTCCAAGGCGAATTACTGCCACAAAGTGGAACCTGCAAAGCCAATCAATCTTGCTTATCAGGGCTCTGTATGTTTGACGGGGGTATTCAGCACCTGTCCTGTGTATCTTGGCACCTGGAAAGGCTCTTTACCTCCTGAGATACGTGGTGAAGCCTCCCCCAAGAAAAAGGTATCCAAAAGAGTTTGGTTATGGCTGTTTATATCCATTATCGGCGCCGGATTTCTTTGGGTTTTGACCAATCCGGCGTTGCGGAATACCGTTTTCCCCCCTATTTCCGTCACAGAAGAGGCACCTAGATATATTCTTCCGTCTGCTACCAAAAAAACCACAACCACATCAACACCTATAGCTACATTAACAATTCTAAATTCCCCAACGGATGGTGGCGTCCAATCCAATAGCGAAGAGACTGCAACACCCTCCCCAACGATCACACATGCCATACCTACACCAGGCCCATTTTTGAAAACCCCGTTTGGCCCCTTTGATAGTTTTATCGTCCATAAAGTTACATCGGGAGAAAGTGTGACGTTGCTTGCTAACATGTATGACACCAGCAATGAAGTGATCATCGCAGTCAATGGGCTGGAACAAGATTATTATTTCTTTGGTGCAAGCACGCCGCGCCCTACCAGCGACAAACCTTATCAATCGCCGACGCCAACTATTTCTGACTCTGCCGCTCCGACCAAACGTCCTACAACCACGACCAGAGCCATACCAACCGCCACCAAGCCCAGCGAAATTACTCCTACGATTACCAAAACGCCAAAACCATATGAAACACCTGAAATCTGGACCACCGTCTTAATCCGCCCTGGTGATATCCTGGTGATCTTACCAGGTCAGAAAGATGTCGAAAACTTAGACCGCTATCAGGCGGTTTATACCAGTCAGGTGGTGAGAGTGGATGATATCGCCCGGCTATATGATCTCACAGCGGATGAGCTGCGTTATATCAATGCGCTGGGTGCCAATGACTTGATCCCTGCTGGACGCTGGTTAGTTATTCCCTACCAGGAAGCCGGGCCGCCGCCGACGCCAGTGCCCACCCTGGCAGCCACAATTGACTTTTCGTATGCGATCACACCACCATTTGGCCCAGCAGGGGAATACATTCTGCACATGGTCAGAGAAGGAGAAAACTTGTCCCTGATAGCCAACCGTTATCATTCTGGTATTGAAGCCCTGCGGGCAGCCAATGGATTTTCTGCAATCTACCCTGGGGATGTGCTGGTAGTTTTACCGGGCCGAATTGAAACAGAAGGTATTGAACTGTTCGAAACCCTGCTGGTGGATCAAGACATTTCAGTGCAGGATCTGGCAGCACAAATGATGGTCTTCCAGAGTGATCTGTCGTGGTTCAACGGGTTGGAAGAGGATCAAATTGTGCCCGCCGGCCGCTGGGTGATTTATCTTAAACCAGATGATGATGGAAACTGAGGGTTCGAAACAGTTCTATTCGCAGGGGCTTTCGAAATTAATTACGCTGTGCGCTAAAGCTGCTGCAAACAGCATGGTATACATTCTTTTGGGATAAAAATCAAATGATACCCAACTGCCCAAATTTGGGATTGCGTAATGATCCTGGATCGCGCTTTAATATTGCGACCAGCGCGAATTATTGCCATAAAGCAAACCCTGTTGCACCCGTAAAACGTTCTTATCAGGAGTCGGTATGCTTATGTGATGCACATCGATCGTGCCCTGTATTCCTGCAGGAGTGGAATGAAAGGTTACCGCCTGAAGCGCGCGGCAGCCGAATCAGAAAAATAAAAAAGGGAAAATATTTTAGGATAGGATTGGTTATTTTTGCTGCAGTTTTGGTTGGTTTGGGGATTTATAGTTTGTTAAACGATACAGATTTCGTGCAACGGTTTAGTGTCAGCACTAAGCCCACAACAATTCTGTCAACGGGAATCGTACCAATCACTGGGACTGAAACTTCATTAGTTGAAATTCCATCAGCATCAGAAAGTTTAATCGCCCTTAGCCCATCTCCATCAGCTTCTACAAAGCCAACAGCTACTTTTTTAGAAACGAAGCTGCCCACAATAACATTCACTGATGTATTTACGTTAACATCACTTCCAATTTCAACATCTATATCGATTCCGGCGATGGGGACAACTGCTTTTTCCCAGACACCTTCCCAGGAAAACCAGCCTTACACACCTGGGCCGTTATTTCAAACGCCTTTTGGCCCACAGCATGCGTATGTACTGCACCACATCAGGGAAGGAGAGAGTCTGCCCATCATCGCCGATTTATATCGCACAGACATAGATGTGGTTCTCTCTCTTAATGCCTGGATTTCAGAATTAGGGTTCAGAGCAAACTTGGTAATTATTGTCATGCCTGGGCAAAGGAATTCGCTTCAGGTTGAGCCCCTTTCTGTAGGCTATACCAAGGAAGAAATTACTGTTGTCGAATTTGCTGAATATCATGGAGTAACAGTGAAAGATGTACGATTTTATAATGATTTAGGAGTAAGTGAAAACATTCCGGCAGGGCGCTATCTGATATATCCTTACAAAGCAGCAACCCTGACTCCTTCACCCACTTCAATTCCAACACCCGATTTAAGTAAAGCATTGACAGAACCATTTGGTCCCGATAACAAATATATTGTCCATCGAGTGGCAATTGGTGAGAGCTTACCTCTGCTTGAAACACGATACTTGACAACCGCCGATGTTATCCGAGCAACGAATGTGATGATAGGCAGTCTCCAAGAGGGGCAGCTATTATTGATTATGCCAGGGCAAACGGAAACGATTGATACCCCTAAATTATCGACCTCACTCGTCAGTGAGACGATCAGTATTGAAGCCTTGGCGTCTGAGATCGGCGTCCTTTACGCCGATCTTGTCTATTACAACAACTTGACACAAGGGCAAGATATTCCAGCAGGCCGCTGGATCATTTACCCAAGCCTTGATGAAAAATAAGCCTATGGCGAGACGATATTATATTGCCCTAGCTATTCTTGTGGTGAGTGGGGTCATTGGAGTTTGGATGCTGTGGCCCTGGGGGAAAGATATCTATGCCCGCGTGCAGTTGCAGCGTGAGATCATCAGCGATGTTGTCGATCTGCGGGATCGCGACCTATTGGAGTTTGACCTCGACGAAGTGGAAATGCTGGCGAGGGACTCCCTAGAAAACTTGTCAGGTTTGCAAGAAGACCTTGAACCGCTGTATATGCACTTTGACCGCTACTCGTCCCTCCCCATCGTTGGGTTGTACCTGTCAGAGGTAAAACCCGCTCTGCAATTCGGTATCCAAGTTTCAATGTTGGGCGAGGATTTATCGGCAGCCATCAGACCTTTCTGGGAGATGCGGGGGGACCAAATAAACAAATCTGAGCTATCAGATAAAGCGCATAGTTTACTCGATTCTGTGGGACAGAGTCATGAACAGCTTTCGGCTCAATTAGAAGCGGTGCAGGATGCTCGAGAGAAGATCAACCCAGATATTTGGCCAGAGAAATACCGCCGCAACTTGCAGTTATTCGATAGTGTCATTGCACAGCTGGAAGAGGGTTTAGATAGAGGTAAAGTTATACATTCGCGATCGATACAGACGATTGAACTTGCCAAACAGGCCATGAAATTCAGCCAGAGTCCGCTCCTGGAGATTGATATCGATGAGGCTGCTACCCTTGCGAATAAGCTGCACACGAACCTGGAATTGTTGCAGGAGGACCTAGAACTTTTTTACCCCTACCTGCATGAATATGCCACCGATCCCGAACTGGGACCCTATCTCAGTCAAGTAGAACCTGCACTTCAATTTGGCCTTGAGCTTTCAAAGTTAGCTGAGCAATTGGCCGCTGCCAGCGCACCTTTTTGGACGTTGCTTGATGAGGGGCAGAGAGGATTCGATCTATCCAGGGCTGTGATCAAAGCTATTGATGATTCCAGCGCTAACTTTGAAGCTATATTGCACCAATTTGATTTAGTACGGCAGTTGCGCAATAAACTGAACCCCAGCGTCTTGCCACAGGAATACCAAGATGAAATGCAGCGCCTGGATGTCACCTTAGAAAAACTAGAGTCGGGGCTGAGGGATGTGCGCCTTTTGCCCGATCTCCTGGGGGCAGAGAAGCCGAAAACGTACTTGATCATGGTGCAGAACCGGGATGAACTGCGCGCAACGGGGGGGTTTATCACCTCTTTCGGTTTGCTGCGCCTGGAAAATGGGCGCATCTCGATGTTGAGATTTGAGAGCTCTGGCATGAATTGGGTTATGAAAGTGCTCCAACCCCCCGATGCACTGGCTTACCTGATGCATGCTCATTATTGGGTCGCGCGTGATGCCAACTGGTCGCCCGATTTTCCCACCGCTGCGCGTCAGACCCAGGAACTATACTTCTTATCAACTGGCATCTCTACAGATGGGGTAATTGCCTTTGATGAACAACTATTGAAATCCATGTTGGATTTCACCGGCCCAGTTGATGTCCCTGGAGAATTCTCAGAAATAAGCAGTGGGAACATCCGGGAAGAGATGATTAGCTTCATGGCCACACACGCCGAAAAGGGGTACGAACAAAAGGAATTTATGACCATCTTTTCGGCGCCATTGTTAGAGAAGTTGATCAAAATCAATGACTCCGCACAGTTAGCTGATATGGCGAGCCTATTGCAGCAAATGATTGAAGAGGGGCACTTGCTGCTATATATGCAAGATAACCAGGCCCAAACCGTTTTGGAACGTCGAGGCTTTGATGGAAAAGTGGATCCGGGCGAGCGAGACTACTTGATGTTGATCGATTCAAACGTGGGTTGGAGTAAAGTAGATATGTATATTCAGCGCTCCTTGCGTTATCAGGTTGACCTTAGTGAACTGCATAAGCCCCAGGGAGTGATTACTTTAGATTACCAGCACACTCAGCCCGGTGATGAACCGTGTTATCAGGAAATTCCCACGGGGCTTTACCGGCAGGGTCGAACCTACTATTTCAGCCGTTGTTACTGGGATTACTGGCGGGTATATCTGCCGGGTGGGACAAAGTTGACGGGATCTGATATTCCCATAGTGCCAGCCTCATGGTTTTACGATGGCGTTGGGTGGCCGCAAGATGTCGATATTGCCCCAGGAGAGAATGGCGCAACAATGATGTCTGGGTTGGTGGTTGTGCCGCAAAACGATTCCAGGCAGATTGTGATGGAGGTTGATTTACCCACAGTAGTTGTGGATACTGATTTTGAGAATCAACCTGTTTACACACTGAGGGTACAGAAACAAGCCGGGATCGAATCTTTACCCATTGAAATTGAAATTATAGTCCCAGTGGGATATATACCAACCTTTAATGGTCAAGGATGGGAAAACTTAGATCAAATTACTTATCAGTGGAATGGAGAAATCACCAGATCAATGGATTTTGTAGTGGAGTTCGTGAGAACCCCTAAGGCGCCCTTAGTAATTAATGATTGAAAATCAAATCAAAGTTGTTGTGGTAGATAGTCATCAGATCATCCGTGAAGGCATCCGTTCATTGTTGGAAAAAAGTGGGTGCATTTTGGTGGTCGATGCCATTGCTGGTCCAGATGCAGTTCAGCGCGTGAACCATTTGAAGCCGCACATTGTTTTAGTGAACTTGGTATCGAACAGAACCCCCGAAACTCTGACGACGATACGCGAGATTAGAAAATCTTCACCAGGAACCCTTGTCCTTATCCTTGCCCATTCGGAAAATGACCAGCATTTACTCCAAATATTGAAATTAGGTGCCATGGGCTGCTTATTATGCGATTCTAGCACCGAAGATCTTGTTGAATCTATTCGCGAGATAGGCAAGGGAGGAGTACATTTGCCGCCACAGATTAGTCGCCGGCTGCTCAAAAAAATTTCAAATTCGGGTGACGAAAATAGCCATGATGTTGTTCCACTATCCCATCAACAAATGCGAGTATTAAAATACATCAGCAGTGGCTATGCTAATAAAGAAATTGCTAAAAAAATGGTTATCAGTATACGCACTGTAGAAATGCATACATTTCGATTATATAAGCGACTGAATGTAAAAAGCCGCACGCAAGCTATTTTGGCGGCAGTTCAGATGGGGATTATTGAATTAGAGGAGATCGCAGAAAATCAGTATAAAGACGTAAATGAAGGTAAATCTTCTTAGGGAAGCTAATAATACAGTAATTTTACTATATGCAATTAGAAATTAACCCAATTGTTCTTTTGTTTGATTGTGGGATAATTAACTGGGACAAGTCGAAGGTTATCAGCTATTGACTGACATGTATCGTACCCTGCGGGTATTTTTTGCATTTATCTATAACGAAATGAATCTGGTTTTCTCAAAAGCAATATTGAAAGGAGCTGAAATGCAAAAACAAACAGGTTATATCGTTTTTGTTTTCGTTTGTTTGGTAGTTCTGGCAATGGGAGGGGGTTCATGGAACGTGGCCCAAGCGCAAGGTTCTGTCCCCCCAGAACCTCCACCCCCCGAGGAGCCAGCTCCCGCTGCAGGACCTGCCGTTCCACCTGCGATCGCGCCGACCATCATTACCGTGACAGGTGAAGGGTTATTGTACGAAATATCTGATTTAGGTTCAGTGGTTGCGCCAACCGGGGCTGTTGAGGAAGGTTATGAATTAGCCACAGCAGGTGAGTTAGAGACGGATCTTCCGGAAGGTTTCAGCGAACGGACACCAGGTATCAGACTGACAGTTACCGATAGTGCCGGTAATGAAGTGCCCAATTATACGTTTGGGGAAAGTGTAGTAGTAACTTTCGAATTATCCGCGGACGACCTGGCTGCGTACTTGGCTGACGGCGACGTTGGCATCTACTACTATGATGAGATCAATGAAGAATGGATTAAAGTGGACGTTACCCTGGTTGGCGATACGCTGGTTGCAGAAGTGGATAATCCTGGGTTATACGTTGTTGGGAAACCCACAAGTTAAGCAAACAAAAGACAAACATTAAATTCCTCTCTCCATATAACCGGAGAGAGGAATTTTTGTATTCCATGAATTCCAATATTCGACAAATCAAGCACCTACTCTTAGCGGTAATTGCCCTAAGTATTGGATTGTTTGTTCTTTATTCAAGCATGCTGCCAAACGACATTACTGCTGCGAACAATAGCGCAGATGGCGGCGATTATTTGGCGGCGGTACTTTCTGATGGCGTTCCCCATCCTAGCGGGTATCCGACATATTTGCTGGTGGGGAAACTATTTCAATTGCTGCCGATTGGTTCCCCTTACACGAGGCAAGCCCTAGCCTCGGCATTTTTTGCTGCGCTGGCCGTGGGATTGGTAACACTCTTGTCTGGGTTGATTATCCACACTAGAAGATCGCCGAACGTGCTAATAAGCACGTTGATTTCTGGAGGAGTATTGGGAGTAGCACCATTTTATTGGTCCCAAGCTGTAATTGTTGAAGTTCATGGTCTGCAGGCTTTTTTTGTGGCCTGTTTTCTTCTTTGGGGCACACTCCTATTCCAGACATCTTCATCTATAGCTAATTCAGATAACTTGATTTCATTATTATCGATTCTGATTGGTTTTGGAGCAGGAAATCATATCACGATACTTTTAGCGTTTCCATTAATCCCTTTCGCCCTTTATGTTGGGTGGCGGAAAGGAATTAAATTCGGGCGGATTTTGAAATATGGGGCATTAATCTGCCTGGTTGGAATTGGGGTTTATACGTATTTGCCATTCCTGGCTCGCAATAATCCTCCCATCAATTGGGGAAACGCCCAGACGCTATCGGGTCTGATGAGCCTGGTAAGTGGTGAAATCTACCACCGGTTACTATTTAGTATAGAACCCGGCGAATATTTGCAAAGAATTAGCGCTTGGTCAAATTTGATCATGCATCAGTTTGGATTACTTGGAATACTGCTGGGAGTAATTGGCGCGTTTCGTCTTCACAAGACTAAAGAAGTCTATAAGTGGGCATATTTGTGGGTCTTTGTGGTTTACTCAATATTCAGCATCGGATATCGGACAAACGACTCAATAACCTATCTTCTCTCTGCGATTATGGTTTTTTCTATTTGGATTGGTAGTGGAGTCGATATCCTGCTGATAAACTCTACAAATATATATTCTTTGGAAAAAATACTTATCGCCTCAACTGTTTTCGTATTGCTGGTTCGCATTCCAAGTATTTCGTCAGAAAATGATCCGCGTAATGATTTGGCCGCAAAGAGATTTGTTGATAATTGTATTTCTAACGTACCGATGGATTCCATCGTGATTACATCCGCTGATATGGATACCTTTTCTCTATGGTATTACCAATATGGTTTAGGTTATCGGGAAGATATTTCGATCATTGCTCGTGGGTTGATGCAGTACGATTGGTACCATCAAAATCTTCCCTACACTTATCCAAATTTGAGATTGCCAGATAATGGCGAGGGGGCATTGGAAAGAATGATTGGGCAGCTAAATCCAGGAAGGTCAGTTTGTACGACACAAATTGACGATCAAGGGCGTAATGGGGTTTGTATTTGTGATCAATAGCCGATATGTTTTGGGGTTATTCTACTGAGATTGTTTTCCATCCAGGGGCGTTGCGATAACGAATAAACGGCCCCAGGTAGGATTCCCATCTTTTTCGATGCATGTTTGGAAAGTGACGTGATGTTTTCCGCCGTATACTCTGTCAAAGAGTTGATTTGATGATAATCGCTCTTCAGTTTCAAGATCAATAAAGTCACTATAGACGCTATCTGGATCTTGTGCCTGATATTGGAATGAATCACTGATAACATAGCTTTGCGTATTACCATCACCATAAATGATAGAAAATTCCTGCCCAACTTCTAAGTCGAAAAAGAGATTGCCAGAAAGGAAATTATGGGCCATCAAACCTATCGTTCCTGCTCGTGCAGCCATCTGAAACTGCGTAACAGTACCTGGAAAATATGATACATATGCTGGGTCATCACTCGGTTGCTGGATAATAGGTAAGGCAAGGATATTGGGCACATACACTCCCCGAACTTCATTAGGATCACCATTTGAAACAGCGACAATAAAATCATCAACTACAGGGAGTTGGGAGTCTTTTGTTGATTCTTTATATCCTTGGCCTGTAATTGGGATAGAAGGGTTGAAGCTTGCTGAGATAGAAGAGAAGAATCTAATCAGGTTGATATCCGGCATGACTTTGATTTTGTGCGGGTAAATACCGGAAATATCAAGACCATGGATATCCTGGTGCCAGAGCAGGGTAGGGGCTTTGGCATATGCTCTGGGTAAGAATATAAATTGAAATAAAAGAAAAGCGAATATAAAGATTATGCTGGCTTTTTTGAAGTATTTGGCCTGAAGCATTTTTCCTCAATAAGGCAGGGGCGAAATGCCGAGGAAGTTAGTTGTTGCAGCAGGCAAAATAAAAGCAGCAACGACCCACGGGAGTCTTTCACCTCTGTCTAGGTCTGAAAACGGGAATATTAAGTTGAAAACAAGGTTGCTTCTAAACTAAAAGAAACAACATTTGACCCACGGGAATTTTTCACCTCTGTCTGAGCCAAAATGGCATGAGATTATCTGTGACTAACGGGACGATGCAAAACCCACCCGCGGGTTCTTTCACCACTGTCCGAGTGAGCATCTCTGTGAAGAAGGCACAGTCAACTCAATAAGAAGTATTATACAATATTAGATCATATTTATCCAATTATATATGAATGGATTATTAGAACTTATTGTTAGATGAGAAAGGTAGGTAGGGGAATTCTATGAACATTGCATTGATGTCTGCAATCAATCGCCTGAACCATTCCATCGGGGGTAGAATGGGCATAATTGACAACCAGTAATATTATTCCGACCCAAAAAATGTTATGGCGATAGTTCTCTTTATATGCACAGCCAATATTGCCCGCTCCCCAATGGCTGAGGCATTGTTCAATAAAAAAATGGCTGAGATAGGTTTATCTGATCGCTACCAGGCTCAATCGGCGGGTACTTGGGGGGAAGATGGGCATCCAGCAGCAGTTGCTGGAATACGGGCGATGAGAACTTACAGCATTGATCTCAGCGCCCATCGATCTCGGATCGTGACCGAGGAAATCATAAGTACTGCGACACTTATTTTGACCATGGAAAAGGGGCATAAAGAGGCCTTGCGGGCGGAATTCCCCCAAAACTTTGATAAGATCTTCTTGCTTACTGGAATAATTGGGTTAGGACATGATATCCCTGATCCCTTCGGAATGGGACAACGGGATTTTGAAGAAACCGCAATTGAATTGGAAAGCATTATCAATGAAGGGATCAACGAAATTTTACGACGTGCCTGACCGGATATTCTGAACCGCAAAATCATTCCAGCTTGATCAAATAGATTTTTTTGATATAATCCTCACTTGAAAGGCGTGTATCCTGGCTGGATCGCGCCTTTTTGGTTTCAAGGCCCCCTGATTTCAGGGGGCTTTTTCATTTAATCTGCACCCAGATTGTTCAGCGAGGAAGGATACAAGTAGACTGTGATGAAAAAACCGATTGTTACGGAATTAATCGTTCTTTCCTCACCATGGCCGCGCGCGCTAGGTGCCATGTTTCGAGGAACTTTGAAGAGCCGCGCCTTGGTTTTTGATTATCCCTATACCGTCGCGCGGCATTTCCACACTTTTTTCTGCGCGCCGCTGCGCATTGTAGCCTTGGACGATCAGTACAAGGTTATCTACGATGAGGTGATTGCACCCTGGCGTTTTGTCCACCTCCCAGATTGTCGGGTTGTTATCGAGGCAGATCCGGAGGCCAGAATGTCTGTGTCATCGATACAAGAATTGCTCAAGCGCGCCCTTGTTGATCAACCCCAACAGCACACAGCCTCCGGGGCGTGGTCAGAAAACGTTAGCTTGCATGGACTGCTCTTTGCGCTGCTTTCGCAGGCGGTTGCGGATATCCGCCGCGTCAAGGATGTCCACGAGCATTTTGAGAATGATGTAGACCCGGAGTTGCTCAAATCCAAGTTCGACATCTGGGAACGAGGGCAGATCCTCGACGCAGCTGGCTGCATATTGGATTTTGCTGATACGGTCTCGATTCCACCCACAGCAGTCAAGATAGCCAAAAAGCTCTTGCATATTGAAGGGGCATATAGGGAAGAATTGCTTGTGGCATCAGTTGGGGGTATTCCATGGAAACATGAATTTGACAACTATTGCTTGCGTTGTGGCAAGTCCGGGAGTTGGCGGCCTGTGCTTTCCCCCTCTCCTGACACACCGCATGAAATGACTTGGCGCTACCAGCGACCGGAAAACGCCGTTCCCTTGTGCTTCAAATGTGTCGATGGCCTGAAGTGGAATCATCGCCACGATTTGAGGTTGGATCTGTGTTGGGGGCTTTGGGCAGCGCGCTTTGAGGCCTTGTGGCAGTGGCATAAGGCCCTGGAAGACCGCAGTTTATCAGATTGGAATAAGGCGGAATACCCGCTTTGGCCCCGGCAATTTGGGGGCTGCACGTGGGCGTTGGGTAGTGGCGCATGGGAGCACGCCGACCCATATCCCCCTGATGGCATTGTCCGCAATCGCATCCATCAAACTGCTCTCGCCCGGGGTCTGGGTCCCAGGTGGAGGAGGCGTAGAGGATACTTCGATGACACCCCTATTGCTGATTTGGTATGTTTGGATGCAATCGACGAGACAGATCTCCAGGAAGGTAAGGCCTGGTTTCTCGAAAGCAGGATTTGTTCTTTCTAAAAAATATGTGTCTGGCAGATAGACTGGCCGAGGAGCTTGAGGGATTGATCGATCAGGTAGATGAACCCTACCGCTCGCGCCTCCTGACGTGGATTGCCAAACAGGCAGGTAGGCCCATCGACAGCAGAGAGTTGAGTCATTGGCTAAGTGAATTCGATGTTATCAGCATGATCTATCAATACGAATTACTATAACTCGTGTGCCAGCAAGCGGCCAGAATATTTGGCAACAAAGGAGAAAAGAAATCTTGATCAAGTTGAAACGGAAGCAGCGCAGCCCGGTGGTCGTACTTGCTACCCAATCGCCGGAGGCGTTGAGTTGTGTTCCCAGGGATACCTTCCAAACCAGGGAAGCGTTCAGCACCATGGGTTTAATGGAAGCCCTGGAGGCTCAACCTGTGCTGATTGTAGCTGACACGAATGGTTTGATCGAAAGCCCGCAGATATCGAGAGAATCCCTGTTAACAGCGCTGGACTCAGTAGCACAGGACGGCATCGTGGTGGTTGATTCCCAGTCGTTTATTCAGGATAGCCAACGTTGGATGGGGGAAGCGTTATTAGCCCGAGGAGAGCAGGCCGCGGTCCGCTTCATGCCCCAGCGCACCGTCATGCTGACCAATTATTGTGGTGGCGTGGGTAAATCCACCCTTGCCCTAGCCGTGGCTCGCCGTTTTCGGAATACCACCGGTCTGCCCGCCGCGTCGGTGGAAGTGGGCGTTGGCGGCAGTTCCATGGCTCGTCTGGGCGATTTCCCTACATTGTTCGAGGTTGTCACCCAGGAGGCTGAACCAGGGGAGTGGAACGGCGTGCGGTTATATCCATCGGATGACTGGGAAACCGGCACGCTGGTTGCAGACGAGCGAACGCAGGCCGCGTTCGATCAGATTTTTCACCGCCACGTTCTGATCGTCTTCGATACCTTCCCCACTAATGCCCTATGGGGGCAGGTTTTGGAACGCATCACCGACGTGATTGTAGTGACCTCACCGCGGCCTGACGCCATGGAGCAAACTGCGGCGATGATGCGCCGCTTGCAGGATGAATTGGATCCGCTCGAGAACGCACCGGAAATGCACCTTGTGCTCAACCAGGTGCAGTCCGTTGGCCAACGTCTGGCCTTGGCCGGGGAGCTCTCGGCCTGGGTGAAATATGATCAGCAGGCAGCCTTGGATTTGGATGGAAAGTTAGGTGATCCTTTATTGGAATTGATCTATCCGGGTTGGAACCAGCGCGCGAAGCGGTATAGATCATTAAAAGGTCTTCTGCCCCGATTATTCAGAAGGGCGAAGCGATGAAGAACCGCATCTTTTACGTTCTATTAGCCATTCTAGCCCTGGGCGCAGCAGTGGCTGGAGCGATCTACTGGCGAACGAATTATCTGGCTGGGGTGTCCCTGGTCAATCTGCCTGTGCCGCGCGAGGAAATCCCCCCATACACCTTGCTGGAAGCGGGTATGTTTACCCCAAAGCAATTTCCACGCGCCTTGATCGATGGTGATGGGGGCGATTACGCACTAGCGATGGACGATCTGGCAGGACAGATCAGTACAGGGACGCTGGTGGCTGAATTGCCAGTGCCGCGTTCCTTGGCCGTGCCCCCGGCTCAGTTCCGACTGGCCGACCCGGCGTTGGAAGTGGCTTCGATCCCCGTCTCGCCGGTGAACGGCGTTGGCGGGCAGGTACTAGTGGGCGAGCTGGTCAATATCTACCGGCTCATGCTCAGGCCAGAATCTCTCGAGGGCAAGGTGGCAATAACCGAGGAGACGATCAGCACTGAAGCCACAATGGAAAGTGGCGACGCCATTTTGGTGGCTACCGTTCCGGTGGTGGCCGTGCTCTCCGACCAGGGTTTACCGGCTTCCACGGATATCGATAACCCCACGCCGATGCGCATTCTCGTGGTAGCCGCTCCGCCTGAGGTGGTGGATGCGATCTTGGAAGCCATAGCAATGTCTGAGTTAGGTGATGAACTGCTCTGGGTGACTTTAGCCACGCCACCTGGCGAAGGGTAGCACGTCACTATAACGGGATGGATGAAGCCATGATGGATGGAGATTTAGCTGTAACTATTGAAACAACCGGGTGCCACCCCTGTAACCTGCCGGGCATCTTTCTTAGCCTATTGATTTCTCCCCCGACATTTTTTATCTTGATAGGCGGGTTGGTACCCCTGATTCCAGACAAGACGGGACAAATGGAACGTTGATGACCTCTCCGCACAAGCTCAAAACAAGGACAGGCAACGGCTATTATGGCCTTTCCCAAGAGGATCTCGCCTTGCTCACTCAATTGCGGGAGCAGCTGGAAGCTCAACAAGTGAACGTACCAGTTTGGGGCGAGCACGATAGCGGTCTGGAACGACGCTTTTTCGACCAGATCCGCCAAGCCCTGCGTCCTCATGTACGCGCTGCCGCCCTTGAAGACGCTGCCAGAAGGATGAGCGATGCGCTTTGCGGAATCGGGTTGTTGCAGCAGTTTCTCAACGAACCGGATGTCGAAGAAATCTATGTGCGCCATGGTGAGGTGGCTATCGAGCGCGGCGGGATCGTTGAGCGGAACGTAATTCATGCGCCGGCCAAGTACTGGCAGGCACTAATCCGGCGTGTGGCTGATCTGCGGGAACGGGGAGTAAGCGCCCGCTACCGGGCTGTGCTGGTGGACTTGCCCAGCGGTGAACGCTTCACCGGTATGCTGCCACCACTCACCGATGCTCCGGCCATAAACATCCGGCGGTATGGCACCAAGAACCTCACCTTGAAAACCCTGCGAGAAAAAGGGGCTTTCACCCTACAGTCCGCTTCGTTTCAGGGCAATCTGGCGGATATCCCCGATCCCCAGGTGCGCCAGAAGGTTGCCCGGCTGCCAGAAGGCAGCATCGAGCGTTATTTGGCCTGGATGATCGCTGCTCAAGCGGGCAATATCCTTTTTGCCGGTGAGTTCAGTTCCGGCAAAACCACGCTACTTAACGCTGTGAGTGCATATTTCCCCCGCCGCGCCCCAGTGGCCGTTCTGGAGACCTTCCGGGAGCTGCAGCTCCCCCAAGATTTGTACGTGCTCAGGGCAGTGGCTCCTTCCCAGGTGCTGCCCGGGCAGGAGAAAACAGCCACCATGGACTGGGTACTCAACACAGTCTATACCCGCACCAACCCAGCAGCTATCCTGCTCTCTGAGATCGTTTCGCCGGGCGAAGCCATGCAATTTCTGATGGCTGCCAACCTTGGGCGACGGGCTTATTCAACGATCCACGGCGCCACAGTGGATGCAGCCTTGCGGCGTCTGGAGAAATTGGCTTTGCAGGAGCAATCCGAAGTAGGCCGAGAGACCGCTCGCGAGCTGATCGCCA
>CAZLNX010000059.1:0-22287 GCA_964560795.1 uncultured Anaerolineales bacterium
GTATTCATCCTGTTAATGTACACATTTCTTTGCCTTAATTGGCGAAGGTATTGCTGGATTCCTACGTGTTTGTTTATGAAGGCAAGCTGTGCAGATCGATGATCTCCGCCTGGGTAATTTTCAAAATATCTTGGGGATCAAGGCGAGTCAGGGCGTTGTGTGCCCCGCCTCCGGCATAGCATTCGGTAAGATCGAGTACGAGTGGATCAATGAGTGTACGTATGGGCTGTGGATGGCCAAATGGTGGCACTGTCCCCACAGGGTATCCTGTGGTTTCCAGGACAATCTCAGCATTTGCCAACTTGACTTGTTTGCGCCCCACACCATAAACAGATGCGATCACTCGGCGTTCGATCAATTGAGTTCCACAGGCTATGGCCAGGACTCTATCTTCACGGACTGTAAAGAGCACCGATTTGACGATTTGATCTGGACGGGTTCCGACAACTTTTGCGGCAATTTCCACAGTAGGCGTCGGCTCATCGAGGAAAACAATTTCGCCTTCGATGCCGTTTTGATCCATAAAGTTCTGAAGGTCACTGGGTTTCAGCATCCGATCTCGCCTCCCTATATTTGCGCAGGTTTTCAGCATCGTCTTCCTTGTGTTCAGCAGTGAGAAGACTCATCTGGCCATTGGTGATTTTTTGCAGGATAGCCCCAGCAAGTTGACCAGGGTTAGAAGCAAGAGCTTGTTGAAGTAATTCCTGGTTTTCAAAGAACAGTTCATGGATCATGCGAATATCTTGGTCACCATAAAGGTTTGCGTGAACACGAATTGTGGCCTCGCGCACAAAATTTGGCATCTCTTCCGCATAGTGGAGAAATTCTGGCCATCCTTCGCTGAACTCTATGGTATCTGCTACTGGGCCGATAAGAATGATCAATTTTTGCATAGGTTCCTCTGCGGGTATTATAACCGCAAGGCAACAAGTGACGAATTCATCATAGAATTTGATGATTGTGATACCATAGGGCAGATCACGCACCAGTGGAGTTGTAAATGTCAATTTTCGAATCGGCCTTACTCAAATCATTTCTAGATCAGCCAGTCATCTCTCGAATCCGCCGCAACCATGGGCTGGAACATGCGACGTTGCATGTTCTCGCAGAGAAAAATTCTGCACGCAGTATGGGCGGACATTCCAACCCGACGGGTTTCTGGTTGGTTGGGGATATTC
This sequence comes from uncultured Anaerolineales bacterium, assembly GCA_964560795.1. GTDB lineage: Bacteria > Chloroflexota > Anaerolineae > Anaerolineales > UBA11858 > NIOZ-UU35. The sequence goes on from CAZLNX010000059.1 coordinate 1,179, forward strand.
CTACCGAGGAAGTTCAGGAAGCTGTACACGAGGCACTTCGTCGCTTGCGCGCCGGCGAGCGTCATCTTGCTGTACATCCAGGCTGCGGGACCAATTTCGCTACCGCGGGTACTATGGCAGGTTTGGCTGGTGTAGTAGGCATGTGGGGTGTTGGCACCCGCAAACGCGATAAGCTGGAGCGCTTGCCTTTGGTGGCGACCCTGGCCACCCTGGCATTGATCTTTGCGCAGCCCTTCGGGATGGTTTTGCAGAAACACATTACCACGTCAGGTGATCCTGGAAATCTAGAAATCGTGGAAATTTCAGTAGCTCAGAAGGGGCGGGTGAAAGCCCACCGTGTAATCACTCGAGGGTGATCATGATCGAACAGGCTGAAAAACCGGTCATCTATATTTTGCACGGCGATGATGAATACGCTATTTCCCTATTCATCTCCAATATGGAAGCCAAAATGGGCGACCCTTCCATGGCTGGGATGAATATCACCCATTTCGAAAAAGGGTCATTACACTTCGAACAGATTGCTAACGTTGTGCAATCTATGCCCTTTCTTGCTGAACGCCGTCTGGTTGTGCTCCATGATCCGCTCACGGGCATGCAAAGCTCCAAGGTGCGCGATACATTTAAGGCCTTATTGGAAAAAGTCCCGCAAACAACAGCCTTGGTGCTGGCAATTTATAGACCATTAATTCCCCACCGGGATCGGCGTAAGGGGAAGAAGCACTGGCTGCAAAAATGGGCGCAGGAACATGAAGGTCAGATATATGAAAAAGAACTCTTCCTGGCGCGTGGCCCGGAGTTGGTCCGTTGGATCCAGAAGCAAGCCAAAGATGAGGGTGGGGAGATCACATCCGAAGCTGCAGCTATCCTGGCAAATCTAGTTGATGAAGATCCCCGTATTGCCGCGCAAGAAGTCAATAAACTTCTGGCATATGTTAATTACGACCGTCCGGTAGAACCGGATGATGTCGAATATTTGGTCACCTATGTTGGCGGAGGGGATGTCTTTGCCATGGTTGACGCACTGGGTGAGGGGAACGGGCAAAAAGCGCTGCGCATGCTGCACCAACTTCTGGAAGATGATGACCCCCTGCGGCTCTTTGGGATGATTGTGCGCCAATTTCGGCTTTTGCTACTTACTAAGGAACTACAGGATTCAGGTTATCGGGAAAACGATATTGCCAGCGAATTAAAAACATATCCCTTTGTAGTGCGTAAACTAACCCCCCAAACGCGCAATTTCTCGATAGAAAACTTGGAAGCTATTTACCGCCGCTTGTTAGAAATTGACGAAGCGATTAAGACGGGCAAAATCGAGGGGGATGTTGCGTTAGATACCCTGGTCACTGCACTAACAGCCTGACGGCTAAATGACTCAACGCGCAAGACCCCAAGGAAGGTTCGCGTAGCTCCAAAATGGAGTGAGGAGGAATTCCTTGGGGCCTTGCTATGAGAATGTGGAAATATCACCGCGTTGGGCTGGGCTGGCCTTATTGGTGATTGATCCCTAACCAGAAATGATTTGGCAAAAGCGATTGCGATGTTCTTAATTCAACCCCGGCAGTTTTGCGGGTTTTACCATTTTTTGCCTTTGACTTACCTCCTGGCTTCTTCCCGTTGGTGGGTAACATGGACGGGTGCACGAAGCACAGGTTGGGGGATTGACCATATTTCTTTTGGTAATAACTCGCCGCTCGTTTGACCTTTACATTCAAATCGGCACTATTATCGTTATCAAACCAAAGCATCCCTACATCCATGGCGAACCTCCTGCGTAAGGACCTTGAGAGTTTATTGCGACCAGCGTGAATTCAGTGTGTTTTTCGTATGGTGATCGCTAATACGACTAGAAATAAGTTTGGGCAAAAACTCTCAAGGTCCTTAGAACTTATGTTCTAAATAATAGCACAAGAACATATGTTCTGCAAGGGTATTTGAGAAAAATTTAAGGTATGTAAAAGCTCATCTTTTCAATAAAGATGAGCTTTTACTGTGACAGCCGTGATCAGGCTTTTTTCCAAATACTGATACTCTCGATATGGGATGTTTGTGGGAAGAGATCAAATGGTGTGATTTGTTGGAGTTGGTATCCCCCGTTGGTGAGGCGTTTGGCATCTCTTGCCAGAGTCGCTGGATCGCTTGAAACGTAAGCCAGAGTCTGGGGCGCTAAAGACAGGATCCCGTCCAGGGATTCATGACGCAACCCTGAGCGCGGAGGATCAACCAGCATCACATTGGGGGCTTGATCCAACGCGGGGAGCACATCTTCCACAGGGGCCTCGTATAACTCCACGTTGTCAAATTCATCCAAATTAGTAATGAAATCATCGCTGGCGCTGGGAGAATCTTCGATACAGATCAAGCGGCCAACACGTGGCGCCAAAAACGCGCTGAACAGACCTACACCGCAGTAGGCATCAACAAACGTAATCTCTTTTGTGAGGGGGAGAATTGCTAGCAAGTGAGAGATCATTGCATCTGCTATGAAGATGTTTCCAAGGATAAAAGATTCCCCTGATACTCGGAAGAGACGTTCTTTTACCTCGACGACAATATGATCGTCTCCAGCCATTACAAGAGAACCGCCTGGACCCTGGTGATGCACGGATACGGGTAGATCGACATCCAGACCAACGGGTTGCGGGTCACTGCTTTTCAGCATGATCATCAGATCGTCGTTGGCGCCAGCGCGGATAGCAACTTGATCTAAACCCGGTATGGTCTCGATATCGAGTTGCGGCCAAAGCTTTTTGATGATTGGCACAGGCAGATGGCACTCTTCGATAGCCACAATTGCATCAGCACGTGGAGAGTTAAAACCTAGACGACCTTCTGGGGAGATATGGAATTGGATGTGATTGCGAAATTCCCAGGGCTGAGCAGATGGTACCGTGGGCTGAACGGGTGGATTTTCTATGTTGCCAATGCGCTCTAGTTGATCGCGCAATACATCGGCTTTGAGCAATAATTGTTCTTCATAGGGTATATGTTGATAGTAGCAGCCGCCACATACCCTAACTTTCCCACAATAGGTGGGAAAGTTAGGGTTAAAGAAATGTGGGCATTTGGGTTCAATCCGTTTTGGAGATGGTTCAAGAATCTCAATGATCTCGCCGCGAGCGAAACGCTTCTTTTCTTCTACCAGCTTGATCTTTGCCGTCTCCCCAGGGATTGTAAAGGGGACAAAAACAGCGCGCCCATCGGATAAGCGGCCCAGGCAATCGCCGCCATAGGTAAATTTCTCAAAAGTTACGATTTCTTCTGTCATGGGATTTTCTAAAAAATGAAAGTTTTGTGAGTGCATTGGATTGTACCAGGGGGGTATCTGGTGGCAAAGGTATAATTGCCCCATGCGCAGAGCAATCTTTTTCTTCAATGTTTTGCTGTTGACAACTTTGGCTTGTCAGGGCCTGGTGCCAGCTACTCCAACGCCCACCCCTACATCACCACCGCCTTCTGCGACTGTCACGGCCACTTTCACCATTGCACCTACATCGACAGAGACGCCGAGCCCAACAACACACCCAATAGAACTGCCTGATCCGGCTGAGTTCGATGTTCGGCTGCATCCCGATGGTGATCTGTATGTAGGTGATCTCATCAGCATGGAAGTCATCGCCCCGGTGGATGCTGAGTTGGGTGGGGATGTATCTGTACAGGTGATGTCTGCTGAAGGGGAGATTCTCGGTGAATCGGCCTTCGCACCCTTTGGGATTGGTGGCCGCCAGCAGGCCACTCTGGAGTGGATGTGGGATACCGCGGGGCTCGAGGCTGGCGCGCACGATTTGAGCGTATCCATACTCCCCGGAGATCTCACCTGGACTGAGACAATTGTCCTATTCCCCCAAGATCTCTTGGGGTTGCCCGAATCCGAATCCCACTGGGCTATTGAAGAAAGCGATTGCTGTCTGATTTACTATCTTACCGGCACAGCAGCTGAGCGAGATATCCAAGCTTTAGTGGAGAGTGCTGATGAACAGGCGCAGGATGTTGTTGAACAATTAGGGATTGATTTCACCGAGCCCATCGAAATCACCTTGATGTCTCGCGTAATTGGCCACGGCGGCTTTGCCACCGGGGAAATCTATATTTCGTATCTAGACCGTAACTATACAGGCAGCGATTTTGACCTGGTGCTGCATCATGAAATGGTGCACATCTTGGATGCCCGTTTGGGAGGCGAATTGCGCCCATCGATGCTAGCTGAGGGTTTGGCTGTATACCTTACAGGAGGGCATTTCAAACCTGAGCCGTTGATGCCGCGCGCCGCGGCTCTGATGAGCTTGATGGAGCCGGACTCTAGCTCTGATTGGTATATCCCCCTGGATGTACTGGCGGACAACTTCTATAAATCTCAACATGAGATCGGGTATTTGCTCGCTGGTGCGCTAATCGAGTATATGGTTGAAACCTGGGGCTGGGAGGCTTTCTCTTCCTTCTATCGCGATATTCATCACCCTCATGGTGGCAAGCATTCATCTGCCATTGATGATGCTTTGCAGATCCACTTCGATATCACACTCGCCGAGTTAGAAGCGCTATTTAAAGAAGCTTTACGAGCACAAGAAGTCACCCAAGCATACAAAGATGATGTTCGTCTCACAGTGACTTATTATGATACTGCGCGACGTTATCAAAATGCCATGGACACATCAGCTTACTTCCTTACCGCCTGGCTGCCTGATGGGCCTACTATGCGCCAATACGGCATTGTTGCTGACTTACTGCGTCATCCTTCGAGCCCAGAGCATATTACCCTGGAAGCTTTGCTAGTGTCTTCCGATGCGTATTTGCAGGCTGGCCATTATCGAGAAGCTAGCCGCACGGTCCAGGCGGTCAACGCGGTTTTGACTGCCATGGAACAGGGAGATGATAATCCTTTTACTACCCATCCGATCGCTGCATCATATAATCAAATCGTGAAAATTATGATCGAGCAAGGATACCGGGTGCAGCAAGTTCAGGATCAAGATGACAGTGTTTTGGTGCTCGTGAATGCGATTGACCCGGAGCTAATCACAATTCAACTCGATTGGGTTGAGGGGGGATGGCAGATGGAACAGGGACAATAATAATTCGCGGCACTACAGAAAGCGAACAGGGCTGCGAAATTATCACAGCCCTGTTCGCTTTCTATGAAAGATCGGATTAGGGGCAACTGTATAAGAAACTTAGCAGCGAGTTGAAGGGTGGCGTGCAGTAAAGATCGAGAAAATCAAATGCTACAGCGCCAACGATAACCAGGCAGATCATGATGCCAATACAGCCTAATCCAGCCCACAGCCAGGGACGACCTTGTCTTTCCTCTACTTGGGGGACAACAGGAGCAGCAGGACCCGGGGGAACCTGACCCGCATACGCCGGTTGGGCTGGAGGGGGTTGCACAGCTCTCGGTTGGGGAGGCGGAGCTGCAGCTGGGGGCGCCGCTTGAACGGTTTCAGATCCACTAGAAGGAGTAACAACGGTTGCGTCCATATCGAAAGCGCCAACCTGATATGCCAAAGTCACAGCCTCTCCTAGTTGAATTCGCTCTCCGGGACGCAGCGTATGAGGTCCTGTAAGGCGCTGACCGTTGACGAAAGTTCCATTGGTAGAACCCAAATCTTCGATCACATATCCACTGGGTTCTAAGCGCATGCGTGTATGCCGGCGGGAAACCTCTGCGATATTGATGACGATGTCGGCATTTGCATCGCGGCCGATGATCACTTCTTGTTTGGAAAGAGTGAATTTCTTCTCTGGTGTGGGTCCAGAGGTCATTACCAGCTCAAAAGATTGGGTTGCCATGATTCTACTCCTTAACGTTTACTCTGTCCCAAATGCTTTTTTCATGCTAAGAGTCTACACAGATTTAGGCTGAGAGTCAAATAAATCCGATATTACTTTAGAGCTAATGTTTGGATAGTGCTTTTAGAAAGGTCAGCGATGTTTTTATTTGTGAATAGCCCAGGCGTTCATAGAAACGGTGGGCATCTTCGCGGATGATGTTGGATCGCACGAAGACGGTTTTGATTCCTAAACCTTGCGTCCATTTTTCGATTGTTTTGAGCAGTTCTTCGCCGATGCGATTTCCTCGATAGGCGTCATCAATAATCAGGCCGCCGATTTCGATGTGCGCATCGGCGATAAGCAACTGGCGGACGTGACCGTGAATCCAACCGATTACTTTGTCATCAGCGTTCACTGCCACAAGGATTGCATGCGAAGGGTGCCCGAATAGATCAAATAATCGCTCCGCTAATCTCTCTGACGATATTGGATAGCCAAGCTGTTCACAGAGATGAGTCAGCGCGAGGACATCACCTTCAACTGCGGATCGGATGGTAACAGCAGAAATTTCTGATTGCATTGATCAGTCCTCTCTCAGCCGCCAATCCAAGGCGGTGAAGCGTTGCGCCACTTTGTTGTTGTTCACGGCGATGCCGATAGCGCGGCGGTTGCCTACCAGCACACATAGTTTCTGCGCGCGAGTGATAGCCGTGTAGAGTAAATTGCGCTGCAGCATGATATAGTGCTGAGTTACCACAGGCACCACTATCACAGGGAACTCTGATCCCTGGGCCTTATGAACCGAGACAGCATATGCCAGGTTAAGTTGGTCGGTTTCACTCCAGTCGTAGCTGACCATACGCCCATCAAAGCTAACCGAGAGTGTGTGTTCAATGATATCAATGGCCTGCACCGAACCAATATCCCCATTGTAAACATCTTTGTCATAATCGTTTCGGGTTTGCATGACCTTATCGCCAGGGCGGAAGATCTGACCAAAGAGCGGTTTTTCGGGTTTCCACGTTGAAGGGGGATTTAATTTCTCTTGCAGCCGTTGATTGAGCGCTGTGACGCCGGCAGGTCCGCGATACATGGGCGCCAGAACCTGGATCTGGCTGATGGGGTCAAAGCCAAACTTCTGGGGAATGCGGTTACAGACAACGTCTTCAATCCAATCTGCAGCGCTGATGGCATCTTCGGCGGGGAATAAGAAGAAATCCTCGATCTCGCTGCTTTCTGCCTTCGAAAACTGGGGCGAATCACCGCGATTGATACGATGAGCGTTGGTGATAATATGTGAGCCGGCGGCTTGACGAAATATGGTATTCAGGCGAGTCACAGGAGCCGCACCGCTGGCAATCACATCGCGCAGCACATCTCCAGCTCCTACCGAGGGCAGTTGATCTACATCTCCAACGAAGAGAATATGAGTCCCTGGTCGCAGTGCTTTAAGCAAGTTGTTGGCCAGCAATAAGTCCAGCATGGATGTTTCATCCACAACCAGAAATTCAACCGGCAAGGGATTTTCATAGGTGTATTTGAAACCGTCTTTTGGAGAAAATCCTAACAAACGGTGGATAGTGCTGGCTGGTCGCTCGGTTGATTCGGAGAGACGTTTGGCTGCGCGTCCCGTTGGAGAAGCCAGGGCATAGGGGGTCGAAGATGATTCCAGATAGAAGATCAAAGACTTTAAACAGGTGGTCTTCCCAGTGCCTGGTCCTCCAGTGAGCACACTCAGGGGATGCATGAGGGCGTTATTGATTGCTTTTTGTTGTTCTTCTGATAAGTCTGGATTGGGGATGGGAAGATTCTTATAGCGGTTCTCTTGGGGTGTGACATCTGCAAGAATACGCAGGCGCTCTGCTACACCGACTTCACCATAGTAGAAGGGAGACAGGTAAACGGCCGAGGAGCGATGATCAGCATCGGGTTCAGAGACCAGGCTTGAGGTAGATGCGCTAGTCCGCTTGACTTCGGCAGGGATCATATCGATGCGGATGAAATCATCCTCGGCTAACCTTTCCAAAGCTGAGGGAATCAAATCCGCATTGGTTTGAAGTAGTTCTGATGCGCGCTCAATCAAGTGTTCTTGGGGGGCGTAGACGTGGCCGTCGTTGCTCATTTCATTGAGCGCAAAAATTACTCCTGCCTCGATGCGTGAAGGATGATCCGATGGCAAGCCCAAATCCTGAGCGATGCGGTCGGCGGTTTTGAATCCCACACCGTAGATATCACGAGCCAATTGATAGGGGTTTTCTTGCACAATTTGGAGGGCGGAATCGCCATAAGTTTTGTAGATCTTAACGGCCAGGTTAGTGCTCACTCCATGGCTGTGCAGGAACAACATGATCTCTTTGACTTGTTTCTGTTCCTGCCAGGCGGATGCGATTGTACGGGTTCGCTTGGGCCCGATGTCGGGCACTTCGAGCAACCGTTGGGGTTGGTTCTCGATAATTTCGAGGGTACTATCCCCAAAGTGATCCACGATCCGCTCCGCCAAACGCGAGCCGATACCCTTGATCAACCCAGAGCCGAGATAGCGCTGAATGCCAACGATGGTGGCAGGCAAGGTCTGTTCACATTTTTCAACGGTAAATTGAGACCCGTGTTTGGGGTGTTTCGTCCAGCGACCACCTAGTTTTAGATGTTCACCCGGAGAAAGTTCGGGCAGATTACCGACGATGGTGACCAGCCCATCGCGGTTGGCCGAGGGAATATTGCGCGAGGTTGGGCGCAACCGCACGACACTGTATCCGTTTTCAGCGTTGTAGTAGGTTATACGTTCAACAGAGCCGGAGAGGGATTCCATGCAATCAAGTATACACGGTAAACAAGTAACAAAACCCTAAAGGTTTCCAGGAATACCTTCAAGATCAGTTTTTCTGATTTACAAAACTCCCGGTTTGGGCCTGATTTGAAAATAAACTTTCAGGGTCTTTTTAGGGCAGGGTATTGCTATCTGCCCAATCATTCCCCAAAGTGATCAACAAATCTACAGTGGTATCAGGGTCGTAGCGGCCATAAATTTTGTAATCTTGTAACCCCAAAATGCTGGCTATTTCTGAGATAAGATCTGAATTTCCGGTGTAGTCGATGAATGTTGATGTTTCATAGCTATCCCCTGCAGTGCCAATCTCAGTTATGCGAATACCATGTGCCTTGAGATATTCGGCAGTTTTGCCGGCTAATCCTTCTTCTCCACTTCCATTGTGGACAGCAACGCTTGCACCTTCATCAGGAAGCGGCGCTGTAGGTTGGGGTTCTTCCTCGGACTCATCGCCGGAGAAAATTTCGTCAATCAGAGAAGGTTCTTCCGTTGCAGTTGGAGGAGTAACCTTTGTCGGTGTAACTAATGGCCGAGGTGTTGGGTTGGCAACGACCGGTTGAGCGTTGAAGAGTTCATCTTTCAAATATTCAATTTGTTCGGGTATCGGAGAAAGGATATACATGCCGTTGTAAGAAAAACCTTCAACGATATGATCGTGACCGATGGCCAGATGTTGGATATTTTCTCTCGGCAGACCGTATGCTATTTGTGCTAGTTTGGCAATTTGGGCCAGCGTCAAATTCGTATTGATGCCATCGGAAATGGTCCGATATAAGCGTGGCGCGTTATTGATAAGTTTTGGCATCAGATTGAAATCTGTCAGGCGCTCGAAAATTCCTAATAAAACTTGTTGTTGACGCTGGGCTCGAGCAAAATCGCCGCCGGGTGTATTACGGACTCGTACATACGCCAGAGCGATATCACCGGGCAGCGTCTGTACGCCGGGTTCAAGAGTTTTGACATTCCCTTTCCTTAGATCAACCATTATGCGTTCAGGGACATCAATTTTTACCCCACCAATTTCATCGATGAGTTGGATAAACGTATGGAAATTAACTTGAACGTAATAAGGGGTCTCAACTTCCAGGAATCCTTCGACCGTATCCATGGCCAATCCAGCGCCCCCACCACTGACACCCTGAGATTCTCCCCAAAAATAGGCCTGATTGATTTTGCCCTCGCCATACCCAGGAATTTCTACCCACAAGTCGCGCGGCAGAGAAAGCAGCCCGGCAGTTTTTGCTTCTGGGTTCATGGTGGCCAAGATAATTGTGTCGGTGCGCGGCGGACCATCTACGGGATCGTAGAGACGATCATCTACGCCCATAATTAATACATTGATTTGACTCTCCCCATCCCAATACTGCCCCGGCGGACCGTTGCGACTCTGTAACGGGGTGCTGAGTTCGCTAAAAACGTTCTCGTCGATTTTGAGTGCGGGGTCATCCTCACTTCCCTCAATAATTGCAACTTCTTCCGGCGCCGGAATATAGAAGGTATCTTTGGCAGTCGAATAGATTAAATAGATGGTGATACCTAAAGCAATGATAAGAGCACCAGTTAGAATCCAAAATAACCAGTGCTTGGGAAGTGAAGGTTTGTTTTGTGAAGGCGCGGGGGTGTTGCGCATGGTAATAAGGCGTCCAGGATGGGTGTATAGGTATTACCCATCCTGGATAGAGTTTCTATGGCATGGGATTATTATTAGCCCAATTTGCTCCCAAGATTATCGTAACATCGACATCGCTTTCTTTATCGTAGCGACCATGAACGTTGAATTGGTTCATTCCAAACAATTCGGATAAATAAACCAACGCGTAGGGATTGCCTGTATAGTCATAAATGCTGCTGTTGCTGTAGGAATTACCATCGGCGTCACCAGTGGTAACCACATTGGCTCCCAGGCTTTGCAAGTATTCACCGGTACGACTCGCCAGACCGGGAGTACTGGTGCCATTCAATAGTTTAATCCGAGCTCCCTCTTCGATAAATAAATCAAAGGTTTCTTTACCTTCATAGGCTAGAGGACCAGCTAATTGGGCAGGTGCGAAGATTTCGTCACGCAAGATACGAATCTGATCAGGAATGGGCTTGAGTATCTCCAATCCATCGGGAGATCTTCCCAGAGTTACCTGATTAGGTGGCGCTATGATCCCACTTTTGATATTACTCGTATCAATTTCCAACGCTAGCCTAGCTAATTTGATGACCTGATCTAATGTTAAATTCGTGTTGATACTGTTCGAAATGTGTTGATAGATTTCCGGTGAATTCTGTATCAGGCTGGGTAAGATATCGAACTCTAAAATGCGTTGTCGGATGCCCATGATGATTTGCTGCTGCCTGGCTGAGCGGTCGAAATCTCCTCCCTGAGAATTGCGCGCTCGGGCATACGCAAGAGCGAATTCTCCCGAAAGGGTTTGGATACCCGTTTTGATCATGATTTTGCCGTGAGGGTCATCATAAATGTCCACCCAAATTTCATTGGGAACATCAATTTTGACCCCTTTGAGTTGATCCACGAAATAAACGAAGGCTTCAAAATCAATTTGAGCGTAATATTGGATCGGCACGCCAAGGAATTTTTCAACCGTTTCCAAGGCTAATCCAGGGCCCCCGTTAGGGAGTTTGTATGCCTCACCGAGTTGATAGGCAGTATTTATTTTCCCTTGGTTGAATCCAGGAATACTGACCCACAAGTCACGTGGAATTGAAAGCATACCGGCGGTTTTTGTGAGTGGATCCAGGGTCAGGAGGATCATTGTGTCGGAAAGAGGTGCGCCTGTGTCGCCGCGCCACTCGTTCAAGTCTAGTCCAACAATTAAGACATTTACGCGGCTGGCACCATCCCAGACTTCCGCTTGTGGTCCAGTAGGTCCTGTTACTAAATCAGTTGCTGGGGCTGCTTCACCTTGTTCGGTTTCACCTGATTGTTCATCGATGGGGACTGGCGTAGGTTCGATGATTGCAGCCCCAGGCAATGAAGTCAGGCTCCAAGATGCCACGAGATTGCTCACCTGGTTATATGTGGTCACTGCAATCACTACCCCTATGATTGCCAGGACGACCCAAATACCGATTTTGAGTACCTTATTCTGTTTTTTTGGTTGATTCTGTTCGGTCATAGTTTTGCACATTATGCTGTTTGTTTTTCTCACATAAAACAGCGAATTTTTCTTTTATTCTGTCGCTTTAGCCGTGCGATTATATCATGAGGCGCATTTTTAGATGAGTAACGGTTCTTTGTGCTGCATCCCAAAAAGGGGAAGATAAGCACCCCTCTGATAGGGTAAAATTAGGCCGCTAGTTCGCTATTTGGACGATGTCATAAGATCTTGCAATCTTCTGATGCAATCATCGTGCCAGTTAGATTTTGGATTATGTAATGATCTTGTTAAGGTTTGCTCGTTCGAAAATTGGTTCGTATCTGGTTTCATGGCTTTTTGCTTATTTGAGTTTTCTGATACCTGTGAAACGGGTGGTTGAGAGTGATGATTTGTTAGCATTCCATCACCCGAAGCCCAGTTACCCAGTACATATCTTGCTGGTTCCCAAGGTAGCAATCTCCGGGATCAACGAGCTGAGTACATCGGATGGTGGATTGTTGCTTGAAGTTATGAAATTGGCTCAAAACTTGATCACAAAATTGGGTCCAAGTCCATCTGGTTATCGACTTGTACTTAACGCTGGGGCATATCAAGAAGTTCCCCAGTTGCATTTTCATTTGATCTCAGAGGAAACCACGAAGTTGATTTCGTAATACATAAAGATAATATCCTCTGTGGATTTTTATAAATAATTATGTCTTTAGTTACCACTCACAACCTAGGAAAATCCTTCGACCCCATTGATATATTCGCTGGTTTGAGCCTAAGCATCCCTCACGGAGCGCGGGTCGCGTTGGTTGGACCCAATGGAATAGGTAAAACCACATTTCTGCGTATCATTGCAGGAAGAGAGACCCCATCTACTGGGGAAGTTCACCGGGCGCGTGGCTTGACCATGGGCTATCTCCCCCAAGAATCGGTGCTCGAATCCGACCGAACACTCTGGGAAGAATGCTTGCAGCCCTTTGCTGTATTGCGTTCTCGCGAAGCGGAACTGGCGCGCCTGGAAGCCCAAATGAGTGAACAAGATGCCGGGGACGATATCCTGGAACGCTATGGCGCTTTGCAGGAAAAATTCGAATATGATGGTGGCTACCTCTACGAAACGCGCATCCGTCAGGTGCTGACAGGATTGGGTTTTGCCGATGAAGAATTCGACATGCCCTTGGAGCATCTCTCGGGGGGGCAGCGCACGCGAGCATTGTTAGCGCGCTTGTTGCTCGAAGCCCCCACACTTCTTATCCTCGATGAGCCTACAAATCACCTTGATATCCAAGCGGTGGAATGGTTGGAGAGTTATCTCAAAGATTGGGATGGCGCGGCTCTGATCGTCTCGCACGACCGCTATTTCCTGGATAAAGTCTGCAATAACATTTGGGAAATGAGCTTGGCAGGTTGCGAAACCTATCGGGGAAATTACACGCACTACTTACAGCAACGGCAGGATCGATGGGAGCGGCGTTCAAAGACATTCGATGCCGAGAAACTTCGCCTGGAAAAAGAATTCGACTATATCAAACGCAATATCGCCGGACAGAATGTCTCCAGTGCTAAAGGCCGGCTTAAACGACTCAGTCGCCAACTTCAAGCTATCGAGCAGATTGGCCTGGATGCCATGCAGGGCAAAACCTGGAGTGAAATCTCCACAGATGTGGTTACGACCAAAAGCATCATGAGTGTGGATCAGGCGCATGCCTCGATCAAAGCCCTGCGCAATCCCCTCAAACGGCCAGAGCAGCTCAAGCTCGATCTCAACGCCAGGAAGCGCAGTGGTGAGTTGGTGCTGCGTACCTATGAACTGGAGATCGGCTACCCTGGGAATTCTCTGTTCAAATCCCCCGATATCATTTTGCGCCGCCTGGAGTGTTCCGCTCTGATCGGCCCTAACGGAGCTGGGAAAACAACATTCCTCAAGACAATTCTCGGTCAATTAACGCCTCTCAGCGGCGAAGTTGATCTGGGGGCCAGCCTGGATGTGGGCTATTTTGCGCAAGCTCATGAAGATCTCAATCCAGAAAATACCCTCATCGAAGAGATCGAGTCGATAACCACAAATATGTACATTGCTGAAATCCGCAAATATTTGGCCCGTTATCTATTCACGCGGGATGATGTTTTTAAGAAAGTTGCTGTGTTATCGGGTGGCGAACGCGGACGTTTGGCTCTGGCAAAATTGGCCCTCAGTGATGCCAATTTCTTGCTGCTCGACGAGCCCACCAATCACCTTGACATCCCTGCTCAAGAAGTGCTGCAAGCTGTGCTGGATGATTTCAAGGGTACGACCATTCTGGTATCGCATGACCGTTACCTGATCGATGCTTTGGCCACGCAGATTTGGGAAATCGATAAAGATGGTACAAGCTTGAATGTTTTCCGGGGAACATATAGCGAGTACCGCCTCAGCAAAGAAAAGGGCGGCGTTGCAGACTCTCTCGGTGGTGATTCGATGCCAGCCAATGGAGATTCTTACCGTGAAGCGCGTTCTGCCAAAAACCGTGAGCAAGCCGAACAGCGTCGACGTCAGAGGCGTATCGAAGAGATCGAAACCCGGGTTGCGGATTTGGAGTTGCAAATGGCTGACATCAGCAAGCAGCTAGAAAATCCCCCCGAAAATTCGGGCGAAGTTCAGAGATTGGGTGATGACTATGTCGAAATCCAAAACGAAATGCACGCCCTGATCGCCGAGTGGGAGCAATTACAATCTTGATGACTGAGACCCTAAGGGTTTTCGAAACCCTTAGGGTCTAGAGCGGAGAATAAAATTGACGAACACGCTCCCCTGGTGGCAAACCACGACCATCTACCAAATCTATCCGCGCTCCTTCATGGATTCCAACGAAGATGGCATTGGTGATCTTCGGGGGATCATTTCCAAGTTGGACTATATCAAAGAACTTGGCTTTGAGACGATATGGATCTCACCATTTTTCAGCAGTCCACAAGAGGATTGGGGGTACGATGTCAGTGATTATTATGGTGTTGCCCCCGAGTATGGCGAGTTCAACGATGTTCAAGATTTGATCGAGGGGGTTCATGCTCGGGGCATGCGAATCCTCTTCGATCTAGTAATGAACCACACCTCCTCTGACCACCCCTGGTTCCAGGAGTCTCGCAGCAGCCGTGATAACCCCAAGCGAGATTGGTATATCTGGCGCGATGGGCGCGGCAATCGTCCACCAAATAATTGGAAGGCGCTGCCAGGTGGTTCGGGGTGGCACTTTGATGAGGCTACTGCCCAGTATTATTACGCCAGTTTTCTACCTTTCCAGCCTGATCTCAATTATCGTAATCCTGAAGTGCGAGAAACCATGTTGGGCGTGGCCAAGTATTGGCTCGACAAGGGTGTGGACGGTTTTCGCCTGGATATTTTTCATTCGGTCTACAAAGATGAGCAATTACGGGATAATCCCTTTTCGATTCACTATATCCCATACAAAGATGAAGCGAGCTTTTTCCAAACGTGGAAATATCATCTTCATCAACCTGAGACGTTTCAATTAGCGAAGGAGTTGCGCGCGCTGGTGGATTCCTATTCGCCAAAAAAAATGCTGATCGGTGAAGTTTTTGGCAGTGATGAAACCCATAAGAAATATCTAGGTGCTGACTATGATAGGTTGAATCTTGTTTTTCTTTGGGAGTTGATCAAAACCAAACCCAATGCGCGCTTCTTCCGCAATGTAATTCAGCATCATGAAGAAGTTTATCCACCGCCCTTCATGCCAGTCTACGTGTTTGGTAATCACGATCAGAAACGCATGATCTCAAAGGTCGGTGAGAATACAAGAATTGCCAAGTTGTTGGCGCTGCTGCAGTTCACGGTCCGCGGTGTACCGGTGACCTACTATGGGGAAGAGATCGGCATGAATGAAGTCGATATCCCCGCCAAAGAAGCCAAAGATCCCATCGGGCAGCGTTATAAGTGGCTGCCAAAGTTTCTGGCAGATGCTTTGGGGTTGTATGTCAACCGCGATGGCTGCCGCACCCCCATGCAATGGGATGGCAGCCCCAACGCCGGCTTTTGCGATGAAAATGCCAACCCCTGGTTACCTGTTCATAAGAACTACCCCTCAGTCAATGTGAAGCAGCAATTGAGCGATGAAGATTCGCTCCTGCATGTTTATCAAAAATTACTGTCTCTGCGACATGGTAATAAAGCCTTGCGAGAGGGCTCACTTCAACTTCTGGATGAACCAGTTGGGGATGAAAAATTGCTGGTCTACCGCCGAGATTTTGAAGATGAAGTTATTCTAGTCGCGATCAACTTTGGCGATGCGAGCGTGCCAATTCACAATCAGACTAGCTGTAGACGACTTTTATTTGAGGTCGGTCTAGATCAGTCGGGCGAATTAAACGACTCTACGCTGCCACCTCTTTCTGGTGTAATTCTTGGGATGTAAGTGCATTTATAAAATGTGATTTAAATAGCTGTTGGGGAGGCGTATGATGTCTGATCCTCATTCCATGAAAGCAAAATGGCCGGGATATATCGCTACAGGTATTCTGACCCTGGCAAGCGCGATATGGACCTTTTGGGGGACCGCGGAGATGTATTATGAAGGCTGGGGGATGCCTTTTCCTGAGCCACTTATGTATTTGATCCCGGCTGGTCTGTTTCTAACACTCACGGTGATCGTGCTCACCTGGCCACGTAATGGTGGTTGGCTGATCGTGATTCTGTCATCAGCTTTCACTGTCTGGTGGTGGCGTCTGGCATTCGCACGTGATTGGTTAAGCTTTGAGTGGATTTTGAGTACTTTCCCGTTGAGCAGCATTTTAATTATCGTTGGGGTTTTATTTATTCTCGAAGGACGCCGCCAGCAACGACTTGGAGAAGAAGGGTGGGAATTGCCTCCCCAGTGGTGGCGGCGAAATTTGCGTTATCTAATTGGGATTGGCGTGCCATTGATGGTGATTATTGGTACTACAGTTTACAATGTGCCCATCTTGGTTGCCCGAGAAGACGATGGTGATAGAAGTAAACGGCTCATCGAGGGTGATGGAGTTACGTTAATGTGGGCTCCTGCGGGTCCGGGTTGGAACTGGAAACAGCCCTGGGGTGGCTACCCCTCCTGGGACAGTCTTGCCCGTTATGGGGTTCCACCCATAGGCATTGATAAGGAAGAGAACCTGCCCGAAAATGTGCACATGTCTATTGATGATATGGCAACTACTGGCTTATGTGCTTTCCTTAATGAAGACGGCATAACCTTGGTGGATACTCCCCAATACATCTGGCGGATGCCAACGGTTGATGAAATTGTGGGGTCTTTAATGCTTCACAATAAGAATGCAGGTTGTGTGTGGACTGGGGATACAGGTATGTTGGAGTGTGAGCACCGGCCTGATAAAGAGACGCCTCTATGGGCTCCCGATCAGCAGCCGATCTATTATTGGGCAGCTGATGAATACGATGATGAGATGGCGTATTTTGTGGGA
The DNA here is from genome assembly GCA_964560795.1 of uncultured Anaerolineales bacterium. GTDB lineage: Bacteria > Chloroflexota > Anaerolineae > Anaerolineales > UBA11858 > NIOZ-UU35. Next base: position 18,318 of record CAZLNX010000059.1, read on the forward strand.
TATACTGGCAGTGTTAATTATCAAAACAAGAGGTGGGGAAATCCAAGGCATGGCTATCGCTGTGTACGAGAACCTTGAATAGTATTGTTGAACTCTAGAAAGGTTTTTCGAAATCTGGGATTCCTAATGATTTTCGATCCCCTGGTATTTTCTAAGTTCAGGCCATTTTGATCCCACCCAACCAACAGAAAAAATACAAGCGATTCCTCCGAGGGCAACCGCTAGGGGAACACCAATCAGCCCACCAAGGAACCCTGATTTGACATCCCCAAGGAAGGGCCCACCCATAAAGAAAATCTGATTGACGCTGATCATGCGCCCGCGCAATTTGTCTGGTGTGTGCAGTTGCCGGATGGCACTGCGAAGGATTGAACTCACTGAATCTCCAGCACCCGCAAACATAAGCGCGATCACAGAAAGCCAGTAAAGACGCGAAAATCCAAAAACTACTGCCGATATGCCAATAATTGCTACCGACCCCAGTACCAGTTTTCCTTGATGGCGAATGACTTTTATCTGGGAGAGAGTGATTCCTGCGAGTGCAGCACCGATCATTGGCGCCGCAGTGAGCAAGCCGTAGGCAAACTCCTCTACACCCAGAACCTGCCGTGCAAAATAGGGTAAGAGCGAATCGGCGCGTGTAAGCAACGTTGCCAAAAAGTCGAGGAGCATACCCGATAAAATCAATGGGTGTTGGAACGTAAATCGGACGCCATCTCGAATGGCATCCCATTCCACGCCTGAGCTTTTCCTTTCGATGCTGTCTTGTTGAACTGATCCAATCAAGAGTATTGCTACGGGCATCGTCGCAAACAACCCCGCGGAAATCAGATAGGACCCTGATTCACCCCACTGATTGATAACGATCCCATTTATGATCGGCCCAAAGATACCGCCTACTTGAAAAGCGATCATCTCCAGACTTAGTGCATTGGGTAAAACCGATTTAGGGACCAGGTTGGGAGTCAACGAGTACCGTGCAGGAAGATCGATGACGAAGGCAGTCGCGTGGATTACCAGTAACGTATAGATGTGCCACAGTTGGATGGTTTTGGTCAGAGTCAAAATGCCTAATAATAAGGCTGTGCACCCCATGATGCTCTGCATCACGAAGACAACTTTTCGGCGGCTGAAGCGGTCGGCAATCACGCCAGCGAACAGTGAAACAAAAATCGTTGGAGCAAGGCGAATCAAGCCGATGCTGCCCAAGGCAAATGGGCTATCTGTGAACCCGCTAATCTGCCAGGGGACAGCCCACATCAGAAATTGATTGCCAGTCCAGGCGAGCAGCAGCCCTACCCAAAATAAGGTGAATCGACTGTGGCGTAATGCAGGAGGAATGTGCATGGTTCAGTGTTCAGAAATCAGTAAACAGTAATCAGTTTAGATGTCGGCGAATTCTGTCCGATATCTGATAACTGACAATTGTTTACTGACAACTGACTAAGTCCCCCAGTCTCTTAGGTATAGAAAATCATAACCTACGGTGCGGTTAGTCAATTTGGCAATGGGAGGCAGGACGCGTTTGAAATGATTGCGCCGCACGCGTTCAATAACTTGCTTGACAAACTCTTCATCGAATCCTGCTTTGATACATTCGTCGGGGCTGTAACGTTCATCGACCAAGAGATAGAGAAGTTGATCGACGTGCTCATAGGTAAAACCGAGTTCATCTTCATCGGTTTGCCCTGCCCATAAATCCGCGGAAGGGGGTTTGTCGATGATCTCATCAGGAACGCCTAAATCTCTGGAAAGCTGACGAACCTGAGTTTTATAAAGATCGCCGATAGGGTTCAGGGCACAGGCAGAATCCCCGTAGATAGTGCTGTACCCCAACAGGATTTCGGTTTTGTTACCTGTTCCGACTACCAAACCATTGAAAGCTTCAGATTGGTCGTAAAGGAAAATCATACGGGCGCGGGCCATCACATTGCCACGGCGCATGGCGTTAGCTTCAGGGAAGCGCTTGAAAAGTGGATCGACCATTTCAGTGATCGGCACCGTTAGGGATTGGACGCCGGTCTTATCGATGACCAATTGGGCGTGATCAAGAGAATCTTGCGAAGAAGATTTGTAAGGCATGCGTACGGCTAGTACATTCTCTGGGCCGAGAGCTTCAGCTGCTAGGAAACAGCTCAGGGCAGAGTCAACGCCTCCCGAAAGGCCTATCACGGCGCGTTGAAATCCGGTGCGGGTGATCTCGCTTTTGATGAAGCCGGTAAGTATTTTGCGAGCCAGTTCCACGTTTACCGTTAGATCAGTCATCGCTGTGTGCCTCTCTTTTCACCAACGATACGCATCATTTCTCGCTGAACTAAAGCGGTGCGCTCGTCTCGCAAAAGAGGTAAGCGTGCGCGCGTGCGGTGGAGTTGATCGAGGTCGATTTCGACGGTGACCAACGCTTCTTCGTGGTAGGGTCCCTTTACCAGGAGTTTGCCGTTAGGATCGTAAACCGTTGAGCCGCCCCAAAAGTGTAGGCCATCTTCAAAGCCGACGCGGTTGGCGTGAACGGTGAAGCTGGTAAACAAGCTGGCATAAGCTTGGTTGATATGTTCAACCCAACGAGCAGATTCTAGCTTGGGTTCGTTGGTCAATCCGCGGCCAGGCGAGGCGGACGTAAAGATCAAAATGTCGGCGCCATCCAGCCAAAGTAAGTAGGGTGGCGAGGCATGCCAGAAATCTTCACAGATGGCAATCCCTACACGGCAGGTGGATGTGTCGAAGGCCTGGATGCTATCACCCCATGCGAAGAAGCGTCCCTCATCAAAAAGGGCATAGGTGGGCAGGTAGACCTTGTGGTGTACGTGCAGTACGTTTCCTTGCGAAAGATAGGCGCCGGCAATAAAAAAGCGGTGACGGTCGTCTTCATCGACAAAGCCCACCACCATATCTAAATCTTGACTGGCTTCAAGCAGTTGCGCAAAGATCGGGTCGTCTGCGTTGGGGCGATGTGCAACGGCTGACGCCAGATCTTGCAGGGCGTAGCCAGTCAGCGAGAGCTCGGGAAAGACAAGAAGATCAGCGCCGGTGGATTTGGCACGCTGTGCATAGCTGAGGTGCTTCTCTAGATTGGCTTCAACATCTCCCAGTTTGGTATTTATTTGTGCGAGTGCGAGGGTTTGTTTCATGGTGTTGGTTGATCTGTGGGGTTCGTGTGTAGGAAGAGTATTGTCCCAGTAATTGCTAATAATATCAATCCCAATGATGCCCAGATATCCAGGCCGAGGTTACGCCATTGGGGGATTGGATCAACTCGCATAGCGGCTGCCCACAATAAGGTCAGAGCGGTGCATCCCACTTGAAGCGTCGCTGTCAATCCAGGGGATGGTAACCAGCCGCGACCCCGCGCCTGATACACACCCCATGCAATGAGTAAAGCCAACAGAGCACCACATAGTTGCAGTGGCCAGCGGGTAGCATATTCTCCCCATTCGTCGCGCACTGGAATTCCCCACCAGGCTTGGGTTTCGGGACCGTACAGATAGCCATTGATCCAGCACCCTAACCAGGCGCTGAACGTGAGGGTAGTTAACAAGGGTGTCAACGCATCGATTAACTCCCCAAAGTTGTTTTTGCTAATGACGGCAAACAATAGTATCGAGATAATGCCACCAAAGAAAGCGCCGTACGCAGAGATGCCACCTAACCAGATTTGTGCGATTTCGAGAAGGTGAGTTTGGAAATATGTCCAATGAACGGTTATGAATACAGCTCGTCCCATGATGGCTGCACCGATGAGTGCCCAAACACCCGCGGAGGATACCCTTTGAAATTCCCTTTTTTTGGCTTTTTGAGCAGACCAAAGTAACCCAACTGCAGAGCCAATGGCAATTATTAAAGAGAAGGTGTAAACAGGAACTCTACCAAGTAAGTAGAAGGCGACATCCATGCCGGAATGATACCATGTGAGTTGTATTAATAACTCATGTTACGCAGTAGCAGGCTGCTGAGAGAATTCTGATTTCAACTT
>CAZLNX010000060.1:0-11223 GCA_964560795.1 uncultured Anaerolineales bacterium
AGTAGTATACAATTCTTAATTCATCATTCACAATTAATCAGGGATAAATGAAGCCTGCAAATCTTCCGGGAGCGAGATATTCTATCCCGCTGCCGTCGAAGCGCACCTTCACCAGGGATGTATTATCCCAATCATCACCGCGCACCTCGACGATCAATGTCTCATTATCCAGCCACCCCATGGGCTGGACCATAGTTGCACTGGGGTCACCTACAACGCCTGCCAAGACATTATCCCTGAGCCCAGTGATGATGTTGCCATCAGTATCGGCAATCACAACTTTGGAATGGAAATCTGGCACCTCGGCCATCAGCCAGCCGGCACCTTCCATCCAGGCTACATAGCGGTTGTCTGGCGAAAAGACCGCATAGCCAGCCCCGCGGTTGCTGACGGGGTTGATGGGGATGTCGATCCCCACGGTGGTGTAGAGATTGTAAAGCGTCAAGCGGGGGTTTTCGCCATCCACAAAGCCATTGTCTGCCGCGGCATAAGCTACCCAAGTTAGATCAGGGGATAGGCCGACCGGATTGAAATCATCAGTCAAGTAGAGATTTTCAGAGCCCCCTCCAGTCAGATCCAAATAATACAAACCCTTGTGCGGTGGAAAGACGATGTCACCGCCGATGCCAAAGGGCATCAGGGAGTACCACACGCCCTGCGGTTCGTGGTTCTCAGCCTGTACGGCCAATGGGATGATGGCAAAGATTTGCGGATCGCTTCGTTCCCAGAAAGGTGCCGCGCCACCCCCTTGATGGTTGCGGATATAAACCTGGCTAACCAATGCATCATTGGTCCAATCTGTGGTCACGTAAGTAAAGGCAGACTGTCCGGGAGCGCCGCGCAAATAGGTCACTTCTACGCCAGTGATCAAATCGCTGATCTGTCCGTTGTGATTCTGTTTGATCTTCGATGAGTCCTCGAAGGCGTGATAAACCACAGGAACATTGATACTTCCATCAGGAGCGCTCCCGGTTACATGTGCGATACCCCCGGCAAAGCCCCCCTGATTCAATCCGGGTGTTTGAATCAATCCCACAGGCTGGCCCTGGGCATTGTATACCGTCAGGCTGTTGTTATCGCCAGCGATGGTCAAAAAACCGCTTGGTGTGAAGGGATTCACTTCTATGGTCGGCGTTGGGGGTTGTGTCGTATTTGTTGGTTGAGCTGTGGGGGAATCTGTCGGCGGTGCGGCAGGAACCTCTTGAGCAGGTGCGGCTGGTTCAGGTTCCTGTGGTTGACTAGGGGGTGATGCTGGTTCGGTCGGCTGAGCCATGCGAGAAGTCAAATTGCATGACAGGCTTGCTAACAAGAGCACAACCAGGATGATAAGCCAGTATGATCGCTTCATGGTAGGTCTCCTATAAAAGAACCTTTCGATAACCGTGCCTGAAACTATTTTATCATTGGATTTCTAGCACCGCGCTTTGATCAAACCTGACAGGGAAGGTATAACAATCCTTGCCTGATGTATTCCAAGTGATTTCTTTTTGATTTAAAGTTGCCCTTTTGGGTGCGCGCGGCAAATAGAGTTCGATCTCGCCTTGAGATTTTCCTGGCCGTTCAATTTGCAAGCGGACTCGCTCAGGGGTGGTTACTGACCATTGAGTCACTTCTATTCCCTGTGAGATGTGCAGATTACTCCCCAGGTACACAGGCTCACCTTGGGGGTCTGGTCTCAAGGATAACAGCCTCACCCCGTGGGGCGGGATTCCGCTCAACTCCAGCGAACCACCTGAAACCTGCCCCGAGGCTCCCTCCCAAAAAGCGCGAGAGAGATATGCTTGATTAGGGTCAAGGCCGAATATTTTTAGGGGTAGGCTGATATCTTGTGCTTTATCTTCCCAGTTGAAGATTGCCAGCAGATGCCAGGGCCCAGTGCTATTTTCCAAATCTAAGCGCAGCAGTTTCGGCATGGGCGCGTCGAACCAATCTATCACACGGGGTGTTTGGCCGATGAGCGGCAGCAGTTGTTCAACGATGCGCAGACGATCAGCAGGCAGTTTGGGTAAATCATCGGAAAGCAGCAGCGCGCCGCCGGTCAGGGCGATGGCGGTAGCCAGGGAGTGCACTTCGGGGAGAGTGAGTTCAGAATCCGGTCGGATGAGCAGGCAATCGGGGTCATTGACCCACCAGCGACGGTGCAAGGGGGCGCGGGTGAGCGTGTTGAGCAGGGCATTGCGCGTGGATGGCAATGGGGTCTCGTCACGGACAGGAGCTTCGAGGCCCATCTCTTTGGGCATCCAGCGAGGGGCCACGTCGGCGCCAATGCGCATGGCATCGAAAATTCCCACAGAAGGGCCGATAGGAGCGCCGCAGCCCAGTAGTTCCACATCGGGGCCGACGGCTTCGCGCAGCGCTTCCAGTCCCATGCGTAGCACTTGGGCGCGGGTTTTTGTACGATCGCGATAACGTCCATTCAGGGCGGCCGCATAGAGGAAATCCAACTTCAGGTAGGGGTAACCCCATTCGTGGGCGGCGACGCGCACAACATCACAGGCGTATTGCAGCGCCTCGGGATGTGTCAAATCGAGGGCTTTGTTGAAGTTATTCCACACAAACCCGGCATTGACGGGCAGCCCCCAGCGATTGCGCAGCAGCCAGCTGCGATGATTTCTTGCCAATCTGGATTTGGTGTGCACGATGAAGGGCGCCAGCCAAAGACCTGGGGTGAAACCTGCTTCCCGAATTTCCCTCGCCAGCGGAGCGACCCCATTAGGGAAGTCTGGATCAAATTCGAACCAGTCGCCGATTTGGGCTTGGAAACCATCGTCGATTTGGATCAGATCGAGGGGCATGGTCTCTTGCGTTTCGGTTGCTGCCTTTACGTTGGCGCGGATTTTTTCTTCGGAGATATCTTGATAGAAGTGATACCAGGAACACCAGCCCACCCCACCTTTCATCCCCCCCGATTTCGGGGGGGACAGAGGGGGGGCATGTTCTCGAGCCACGGCATCTAGGTAGGGGGCTAGAGGATCAGGGGCATCAATATCGACAAATTGAATCGCAGCCCAGTCCGTGGTCATTGACGCACTGGGGTTGAGTTGAGCCAGGTCGCCGTTGGCCCACAGGCGTAATGCTGGATAGAGCGGTTTGTCGATGCGGGCGAGTAAAGAGCCAAAATGTTGTTTTTGGGAGAGGAACCCCGCGAGAATACCAGTGCGGTGCTCTCGGTCGCCGAGTATGCCAAACATGTCGCTGGCGAAATAGCCTGGTTTCTTTGGGCGGGGAGTTCCGGTATTGTGCCACATGGGCGTGGTGAAGAATCCCAGGCGAGTACTCTGGTAGTGATCGCGCATCCCAAAGGTTCCTGTGTGTGACCATGATTGCCAGCCGTTAGAGAAGAAAGCCAACTCTCCAGGGTTTGGGTGTGGGCGGATTACACCATGGTCGCTGGGTGGCAGTGATGGTTTCAGGATGACAGGTCCCGCTTGCGGTAAGATCTGTTTTTTGGGGAAGAAACCCGCCGAGAGCATGTCAATCTGCTCGATGCGCACCGGTTTGTCCCCCTGGTTGCTGACTTTTACCTTCCACAACATCAGCGGATATTGCTCAGAAAGTGCATACGTTAAAGTATAGGCCAACCCATTATGATCAGATCCGATTTCAACTTTGAGTTGATTCAAATCTCCATGAGGAGATGAAACTATTTCATCGGATGTGACCTGAACATTACGCCACTTTGTGAGGGTGTTGAACTTCTTGAATTTCCGGCGGTAGCGAACCCTTTGAGATACGCCGTCTAAAAAGGGGCTATTCTGTTGGGAGCTGTATAAACTCCAGGAGGCGGTGTCGGGGCTGATGGTAAGTTGAAGGTAGGGAGATTGAAGGATGTAGGTCATGGAAAGAAAGTTCGTAACGTATGTTAAACAAGTGATATGTCGCGAAGAATGTGTCCGGTTTCTGCGAGGATAGGTAACACCTTATCGGCAACTCCGACCGTCGTCGGGCCCAATCCGCAGGCTGGTGTAACTAAGCTGCGTGTGTTGAATTCTTGAGGGTTTATGGTCACGCCGCGGGCGGCGGCTTTGTCACAAATCAGTTTCATCCCGGCACGCAGTTTGTCTGCCAAACCCTGAGGTGTGACGGAGTTGATTTCTTCGGTGTTGGGAACGATCCCCCAGGCGATTACGCCACCATGATTGAGAAATTGGCGCAATTCAACGGGGTATAGAGCCAGATTTTCAATATATCCATAGGCATCTAGGTTGAGGATGTCAATCTGGGTTTCGAGCAGCACGGACCAATCGGTGTTAGCGCAGCAGTGTACTCCGGCCAATGCGCCCTCAGCGTGGATGGCTGTGAAGACCTCGTCAAGTATGCTGACAACTTGCTGGCGACCGAGGCTGATATAGGCTGAACCAAAGGATGCCATGTAAGGTTCATCCACAAAGATGATCACATTGGGGCGGACGGACTTGAGTTGCAGTATTTGCCAACGGGCATTCATGGCAGCATTTTTGACCAATGCATCGGCCAATAGCTCATTGTAGAGAGATGCGCGCAGATCTTGATCAGTGACAGTTAGCCCCATGCTGATTGGCCCCGTGACCTGTCCTTTGACCCAGCCTTTGGCTTCTTCGGATGCCCCGGAAGTCTCGCCGAGTTTTTCAAGAATTGTATAGAAACCATCAGCGAAGTCGCGCGGTAGACCGAAGTAATCGAGATCATCTTCCAGGTATGGCGTGTAGAATGTCTCTAGAGCCGTAGTGATATCTTGAGATGTATCGAAGGAAATCTTCTGTTTTTCTTCATCCAGTACCAGTGCTGGGAGCACGGATGTAAACTGGGTGTACATATTCTCGCGAAAATTTAGTTTGGATAATTGCGGCCAAACGGGGATATCCAGGCTAATGGCAATGTGCTGACAAATATCCGCAGCATCAGTGTGCGGCATACTGCCATTCACTGTAGTCCAAAACTTTGGGGCGAAGGGCATGATTGACTCCTACAGAAGACTTACCCATATTATAGCCTGAGTAAGTGGAAGGCATGCATAAACACAAACAGGTAGACATCGTAACGGACTTGCCTACCTGTTTACCATGTTTACGTGATACTTGGAATTATCCCTGCGACTGCAGCAATCGCAACAGCGACTGCCGTGCCAACAAATCAGTGTTGATCATACCCAGGACGGCTTTCCCTTCCACCACGGGCATGGCAGAAATTTCGTAATGCTCCAACTTGCGCACTAATTCCAAGATAGTATCCGTGGGATTGGCAGCGATGACCTCGCTGGTCATGATCTCTGCTAGGGGTTGGTCATCCGGATGACCGAGTGCGGTGGCGCGAGTGATATCCCAGCGGGTCAAAACGCCTTCTAATCTATCATCTGATCCCACCACTGCCAAAATTGAACTGGCCTCTTCGATCATCTGCGCGGCGGCTTGTTGGGCGGTGCAGTCAACTTGGATTGTGGGTATTGGTGCCATGATATCCGCGGCGGTGCGGTCGCTCTCGCTGGCAGCGATGCGGCGTACACTGATTACTTCGGCAGCTTCGCAGGGCAGCATATCCGCATCGGTGGCTAACAGGTCGATCAACTCAACCATATTGTTATGGATTACATCTTCGCGGTACGCTTCCGCAGCGACCAGGCGTTTTTCTGCTATTTCAGATAGCTCATCGGCGTGTTTAGTGAGCCAACCATCAACAGCTTCATCATCGCCAAGCATGGCATCTGGAATTCTGAGTTGGTTTGGCGTTTTGATGAGATGCTCTTGGGCAGCGAATATCACCCCACCGGAATTGACCAAATAATCTGTAGCAATTAGAACGCCACGCTCGCGGTAGACAGCGCGCTCCATGCGCGATCGCGCAGCTTTGCGTTCTGCCAAGGGAGAGTAGGTGTTGGCACCCTCGATGCTGACTGCCCATTGACCCATGCGATCCACGGTCATAGATGGGTTGGTTGATGGATCCGTATCGAGGTAGTGGGCGATGGGCGCCGCGGGAATCAGACAAAAGGCAGACTCGCGCAGCAAATCATTGGGGTCAGTGGAATACTTGACCGGCAGACGTCCTGATGATTCCGACGTGATCATTTCATTGTAGTAGCGGCGTGTGACCAGACCATGCTCCCCCCACATGGCAAAGAGTTTTTCCGTGTCTAATCCTTCAGGATTATAGAGATACCCTAGATAGTCGCTGACCCCGATCACACGTGCCGCGGGAATGCGTTCTTTCAAGATGCGCGCCGCATGCGCACCTACCGCGCCAAATCCTTGAATCAATACCGTGAGTTGGTTCGACGGCGGCAGTTTGAAGTTGGCGAATTGGGGGATTGCTCGCAAGCGCGGCATTTCTTCCAGCAAGGCTTGTAAAGCTATGATGCAGCTTCCAGCCGCGGCGCCCAGCTCATCGATGCGGTTGCCGCCCATATCCACCGGTTTGGAAAGGGCGTTATCGAGCCCGTTTTCGATAGCGATGGTTTTCATATCGGCATCGTTGGTGCCTACATCGGGGCCGGGGAGGTAGATATCCCGGTAGCGGTAAATCAACCGTGCAAAGCCGCGCACAGCGGCAGTATGATCCTCGGGGGTCAGCCGATCAGCTACAATTCCAGATTTTCCACCACCGTAGGGCAGGTTGGCAGCCGCGTTCTTGAGGGTCATACCGCGTGCTAGGTTGTGGATCGCTGCTGGGGTGACATCCGGCAGCATGCGGATTCCACCCATGGAGGGTTGCCCCATGGCTAAGTTGTCCACCACAAGGTATCCGCCAATTTCCAGCGATGACTCTTCATCCCACATGCAGACCACCAGCCTCGGGCCCAGGGCATCTACTTCGATATCCAGGCGCGCCAGCCGATCTACATCGAGAGACCCAAACTCAATGAAACGCTTGCTGCCATCTTTGATCAGACGGTTCTCGAATGTCTGCTCAGGGAGACGCTCTTTGAGAAAGGCGTGCATTTGCTTTGGGATCATATTTTTACTCCTGTGTACAGTAAACCGTGTACAGTGAACAGTATACAGTTTGCAGGATACTGTTCACCGTTTACCGTTCTTCAATAAAATACTCAGCCATGGGTTCGCGAAGTGTTTTTTGTTGTGTGCCACAAAAGAGATTGGCTTTCGCGATCATGCCACCGAGTAAGCGGCCAATTTCTCTGCAAGTGGCTGTGAGTGATTGTGCTTGTTCAGAAGTTAGATAACCGCAATCATTGGTGACATCAATCCAGTGCTGGGTTTCGTATTGTTCAGCGTCGGCATCTGTAAGTTTGCTGATGAAATGACGTTCGTAACGCCTTTTTCCCCAGGCTTCAGCTATCTGAGCACCAATGGAACGAGATGATCGGCGAATCTGATCTGTTAGGGAGTATGACTCCTCCTTTGGGAAAGATTTCGTCAGTTGGAAAACTTCCTGAGAGAGCTGGCGCGTTTTTTGATACACCACTAACTCACGAAAATTCCCGGCGTATGGTAGCTTACTCATGGTTGTAACCCCTTTTTAGAAAGCAGTAAACGGTATCAGTATACTGTTTACCGTTTACTGTTCACTGTTTATTTATGCAAATTCGTCGCAGCCAGGAAAGACAATCCTTTCTCTGTCAGCATCCGAGCGGAGGAGTTGCAAGCATCAACCTTATCAAGGAAGTTGCGCTGCAAGGCATCCCAATCGCCGGTCTCGATCACTTCACTCTTGTCACGGAAATAATCCAGAATGTCTGAAGGGTGATCGCGTTGGGAATCCACATCGGGGATGCCACCCTCATGTTTGGCAGAGATATTGGGGACGTGATCTGCTAGTTCTACCAGTTCTTCTCTACGATCGTAAGGTTGGATGACGATAGACTTCCAGGTCTCAGTGATATGATGCTCGAAGCGCACGACATCTTCGAAGCCCAAAGCTTTGCGGAACTGAGTGGTGATCTCCATGGTTTCGTTGTTGACCGAATTGGACCAGTTGAAACCAATTAGCGGAGAAGTACCATCATCGCGGCTGAAGAGCTGGGCACCGATCAGGGTCCAGAAGGCGGCATAGGGGTTGTCATTGCCCATGAAGACTGAGATCTTGAAGTTAATGTCCACACCCAGACGATAGAGCAGGTATCCAACCAGCACGGTACCCGGATTGATGTTGAGCACTTCGCGCAGGCCGTATTCAGTGTAGTAGTACAGGAATTCGTCCAACCACTTCAGCGCATGGGTGTTGGGCTGGCCGACACCGCCGAAATAGCCTGCAATGGTTGCTGGCCCGCCCAAGTGGATGTTAGAGCCATCGGTACCTTTGGTATCTAAGGTTTCTACAAAGGAGCAACCCATGATATCCAGGGCCGCAATGATGGCGGGTAGATCGCCATCTTCTTCTGACTCTTTCATTTTTCGAACGGCGATGAAGCGGCTAGGGATGAGCGTGCGTTCATTTATGGCTCTTTCTGCCATCACTCGTACCCAGGGGAAATATTGCAGCGCCGAAACTTCCAGTGTGACAGCAAAATCATCCTGGAAGGTCATTCCGGCGGCATTATCACCGAGTACTTTTTGACGATATTCTTCTACAGTAGCAAATGCGCCCTGATCGCGCTGCTCGATCAGCCAATGCAAATCCTTGAGATGATCGGGTTGAGCAGCCTCGACTTTCTTGAGTAAGTTTTCCAACTTTCTGGCATCGCGATGTTTGGCATTGATCTCCTCTGGTGTACCATATTTGGCGACCACATCGAGGAAATCTTTCATCACGCGCGAATCTGGATTGAGAAGCACGGCATTAATATCATCTAATCGGGATGCAGGTATTTGCAATCTTTCGAGTAAGTCACTCATGAGGGTGTCTCCTATTTTATAAACCACAAAGACACACGCCAAAGGCGGCCCTACGGGTAGTCACGAAGTTATTAATTTTGTGTCTTCGTGCCTTTGTGGTGAAAATTATTTCAATAAATCGAGAAGTTCTTCGTACTCTTCATCCTTGATCGTGAACCAGTTTTCTGGCTGGGGGAAAACCTTGTCGTTAACTTCTTCCGCATATTGCTTTAAGCCATTAAGGATGACTTCGCCGGCATTTCCAAATACTTTTGCCATGCGAGGCTTGAATTTGGGGTACAGACCAAACATATCGTGATAGATCAGCAGTTGGCCATGCGCGTCGGGACCGGAACCGAGACTCAAAATGATACAATCTTCGGCGCGCTCGGTGATGATCTTAGTGACCCGGTCGGGTACCATCTCTAAGAGGATGGCGAATGCCCCGGCGTTTTCCAGTGCCTTGGCGTCGTCGATGATCTTCTTGGCCTGCGCAGCACCCCGCCCCTGGACGCGGAATCCGCCTAAGGCAGCCGCACTTTGCGGTGTCAGACCTAAGTGACCAATTGCTGGGATGCCAGCGTTGACGATACCTTCGATGCGGTCAGCCATCTCGGCGCCACCTTCGAGCTTGATAGAGTCGCAAGATGCCTCAGCCATGAAGCGGCCAGCGCTGCGGATAGCAGTCTCCACACTGGGCTGGTAGCTCATATAGGGCATATCGCCCACCAAAAATACCATGGGCGCACCGCGCCGAACCGCCTGGGTATGACGGATCATATCGTTCATGGTGACTGGCAAAGTCGAGTCATAACCCAGCATCGTCATCCCCAAACTATCGCCTACAAGGATCATATCGATCCCAGCCTGCTCCTGAAAATATGCTGTGGGATAATCATAGCAAGTCAGCCAGGAAATGGGCTCTTCTTTAACAACTTTGTTGAATAACGTGCGGATGGTAACTTTTTTTCGTTCAGACATTTTTTGCCTCCAAGTGTTGAATAAACCAAAGACCGCCAGGTTTAATGACCTGACGGTTAGTTTATAGAATTGTATTCGGCATCGACATCCCAAATGAATTGCATAAACTTCCCAGATTCCATGAATGGAAAGTAGCAGCGAGATTTTTTAAGATGGAAATGCTCATTGTGGTTTTATTTTACGTGAAAGTTGAGTGAAGTGCAATATATGGGAAGTAATAGTTTTCCCAGAGATAGATCAGATATTGAGTTTTTCGCTAATCTGATGACAAAAATAACTTGTAATCTATACAGATTTTAGTGATAATGGTGCTTGGCGTAGCTTCGTCACAGCGATTTTTGGCGCGCTATTTTATTGAAGTTTTGGGGCGGGAAAATTATTGTAGGGCCCGCCTTTCAGTTTTTGTATCTGTTTTAGTAACATGCTTGTGGTTATGCTTTCGCATGACTTTAGGATGCGAGGCTCTCACAAGACGATAAGAAAATCAATTTATATTTATAGGAGCAAAATATGACAGCAAAACTAATTGATGGCAAAGCTATCGCTGCCAAAGTGCGCGCAAAAGCTGCTGAAGATGTCGCCGAGCTCGTGGCACAAGGGTATGCCCCTCCCGGACTGGCAACAGTTCTCGTAGGTTCGGACCCTGCTTCGGAAGTTTATGTGGGCATGAAGCAAAGAATGTGCGAGAAGCTTGGGATGGAATCTTTTAGCTTCTCTCTACCAGCCGAATCTTCGCAAGAAGAAGTCGAGAAAAAGGTTCAAGAGTTGAATGACGACCCTAAGGTGAATGGTATTTTGGTGCAGTTGCCGCTCCCAGGGCACCTGGATGATGAAGCTGTATTGAAGGCCATTAGCCCAGAAAAAGATATTGATGGCTTCCACCCCCTCAACATGGGTCGCCTAGCTCAGAAAGGCCGCGATCCTTTGTTTGTGCCATGCACGCCGGATGGTTGCATCTATCTACTCGATGAAGTAGGCGTCGAAATGGAAGGTGCCAACGCAGTTGTGTTGGGACGCTCCAATATTGTCGGTATGCCTGCTGCTCTACTCTTGGTGAAGCGCAATGCTACAGTGACCATTTGTCACTCTCGCACCAAAAACCTGGCTGATGTGTGCCGCAACGCCGATATCCTGATTGCCGCAGTTGGCCGCGTGGAGATGGTTAAGAAAGATTGGGTCAAGCCTGGTGCAGCAGTGATCGATGTTGGTACCCACCGTATTGATGATGATACCAAGGAGAAAGGCTACTACCTGACCGGTGATGTGGCTTTTGAAGAAGTGAGTGAAGTGGCTGGCTGGATTTCTCCCTCCCCTGGTGGCGTTGGCCCCATGACCATCGCCATGCTGATGCGCAACACCGTCCGTGCCGCACAGATTGCTCACGGCTTAGTTGAAGTTTAATTTTCGAGGATCACCAAGAAGTATAGAAAACTAATAATGAGAAAGGGATTTGCCATGTCCAGATATAGAAACGCAAAAATTGATTTCACCCCCA
>CAZLNX010000060.1:11329-22105 GCA_964560795.1 uncultured Anaerolineales bacterium
GGTATTCTGCCCGAAGAACTCGAAATGTACGGCAATTTCAAGGCCAAAGTCCGCTTGGAAATTTTAGATCGTCTTGCGGATGTTCCAGATGGAAAATACATCGATGTTACCGCCATTACCCCAACCCCCTTGGGCGAAGGTAAAAGCACCACCATGGTCGGCCTCAGTGAGGCTTTGGGCGCTCACACTGGCAAGAATGTGTTTACGGCTATTCGCCAACCATCTCAGGGCCCGACCTTTGGCATCAAAGGTGGCGCCGCTGGTGGCGGCTACAGCCAGGTTGTCCCTATGGAAGACTTCAACCTGCACCTGACGGGTGATATTCATGCCATTACTGCTGCCAACAACCTTTTGGCCGCTGCCATTGATACCCGCATGTACCATGAATCCCGCCAGAGTGACGAAGCCCTCTTCCGCCGCCTGTGCCCACCTGCTAAGGATGGCAGTCGAAAATTCGCTTTGCCCATGATCAAACGCCTTCAAAAATTGGGCATCGATAAGACTGATCCCAATGATCTCACTGAAGAAGAGATCTCCCGCTTTGTGCGCCTGGACATCGATCCTGAAACTCTGACCTGGCGTCGCGTGGTTGACATCAATGACCGTATGTTACGCGGCATTACCATCGGGCAGGGCCACAAAGAAACTGGCTTCACTCGTGAAACCGGCTACGACATTACCGTTGCCAGCGAGATCATGGCTATTTTGGCACTGACCACCGACCTGGCCGATATGCGCAAGAAGTTTGGCGATATTGTTGTCGCAACCAGCAAGGCTGGCGAAGCCGTAACTGCCGAAGATATCGGCTGCGCTGGTGCCATGACCGTCCTGATGAAGGACGCCATCATGCCCACACTGATGCAGACCCTCGAAGGTACACCCGCCTTTGTCCACGCCGGCCCATTTGCTAATATTGCTCATGGCAATAGTTCCATCATCGCCGACCGCATTGCTCTCAAACTGGCCGATTACGTGGTCACGGAGTCTGGCTTTGGTGCCGATATTGGCATGGAGAAATTCTTCAACATCAAATGTCGCTATTCTGGTCTGGTTCCCAGTTGCGTTGTGTTGGTGGCAACCGTACGCGCTCTTAAGATGCATGGCGGAGGCCCCGCTGTAAAGGCTGGCGCCCCCTTGGCTCCCGAATACACCGAAGAAAATCTCGAATTACTCGAAGCTGGCGGTTCCAACCTGACAGCCCATATTGAAAATGCCAAACGCTTTGGCATCCCCGTAGTCGTGGCTGTCAACAGCTTCAAAGACGACACCCCGGCTGAGGTGGAACTGGTCCGCAAGATGGCTATCGAGGCTGGTGCCGAAGATGCCGTAGTCTCCCGCCACTGGATGGAGGGCGGTAAGGGATCGGTTGATCTCGCTGAAGCTGTTGTGGCTGCCTGCGAAAAACCCAGCGACTTCAAGTTCCTCTACCCGCTCAAGGGCACAACTATCAAAGAGAAGATTGAGATCATTTGTAAGGAAATCTACGGCGCTGATGGTGTCGAATACTCTGAAGAAGCTGAAAAATTGATTGAGCTCTACACCAAGCTAGGTTTCGATGAACTGCCCATGTGCATGGCCAAGACCCACCTGAGCATCAGTCACGATCCGCTGCTCAAGGGCCGCCCCACAGGCTTCACGGTTCCGATCCGTGATATTCGCGCCTCGGTTGGTGCTGGTTTCCTGTACCCCCTGGTTGGTCAGATGTCCACCATGCCCGGTCTGCCCACCCGACCGGTTTACTATGACGTAGACTTGGATCTGGAAACCGGCCGCGTGGTTGGCTTGTTCTAAGTTAAAATAAAACGAAATATGAAACCCTAAAGGTCTTGCGCAGCACTTCAAGCGAAGCGCAGGAGCTAAGACCTTTAGGGTTTAGTTTTTAATTTCAAAAACCTTTAGGGTCTTTTTCTTATCGATTATAATAAGATACGTTTTGTAGGAATTATTGTATTTAACCCAGATGATTATGATGGAGCTTTGATGACATCAGCGCAGTTAAATTTAGGCGAATTAAAACCTATACTAGAGAAGTTCGCTCCTGGTGGACGAAATCAATTGCTTCCGGCTCTTTGGTCGGCTCAAAATATCTATGGCTATTTATCTGAACCCGTTGTGGCAGCCATTGGTAAGGCCCTCAAAGTTCCGTTGGCGGATATATTCGGAGTCATCGAGTTCTATACCATGTTCTACAAAGAGCCCGTGGGGGAGACCATCGTACGAATTTGCGTTAGCCCGGTTTGTACCCAGCACGGGAGTCGGGAGATTCTTAATAGCGTTTGCGATCATTTTGATATTCAGCCAGGGGAAACTACCCCAGATGGAAAATACACCGTTGAATATGTAGAATGTCTGGGATTATGTGATTTCTCACCCGCGGCCCTGGTAGGGGATGTGCCGGTCGCCCTCGACGTTGATTCACCGCCCCCGGGCTGGATCTTGTCTCCAAGCCCGGCACCCTTAGGTCATTTGGAGGGTGATCCCTATTGGCTGTTGGGCAGTTGTGGTCAGGTCGATCCCACCGAAGTCAAGGATTACGAAGGCTGTGGGGGCTTCATGGGCTTGAAGAGAGCATTGCAAAATCCGCCCGAATTTGTCGTCGAAGAGATAACAAAGTCAGGTCTTTTAGGTCGTGGTGGGGCAGCCTTCCCCACTGGCCTGAAATGGAAGTTCGCCTCTCAAGCTGAAGGCCAACCCAAATATATGGTTTGCAACGCTGATGAGTCTGAGCCGGGCACCTTTAAAGATCGGGTTCTTATGGAAGGCTATCCTTTATCAATCATAGAGGGTATGGTCATAGCCGCGTACGCGGCCGGTTCTCATCAAGGTTACCTATATATCCGCGGAGAATACATGCGGGCGCAGAGCATTATGCATAAGGCCCTGGAAAATGCCCGGGCAACCGGATATCTCGGAAAGAACATATTGGACACAGGCTTTGACTTTGATATCGAGATGCGCTCGGGCGCTGGGGCTTACGTTTGCGGTGAAGAAACAGCCTTATTCGAATCCATCGAGGGCAAGCGCGGCTTCCCTCGGTTGAAGCCACCCTACCCTACAGATCAAGGCTTGTTTGGGAAACCCACTGATATCAACAATGTCGAAACGTTGTGCGCTGCAACCTGGATCATGACCAATGGAGCAGAAGCTTTTCGTTCGATGGGTACCGAAGGGTCGGCGGGCACAAAAGTTTATTGTCTCTCTGGTGATATTGCCAAGCCAGGCGTTTATGAACTGCCGTTGGGCATCACTTTGGGAGAGATCATCCAGAAAGCTGGTGGAGTGCAAGGTGAATTGCGCGGCGTATTGATTGGTGGCGCCGCGGGCACCTTCGCTGGCCCCGATGATTTGGATCTAGAGATGAGTTTCGAAGGTTTAGCCGAGAACAAATACTTCCTGGGTTCGGGTGTGGTCAATGTGATCAATACTGAACGCGACATGCGCCAGATCTTGTACAGCCTGGCTCATTTCTTTGCCCACGAGTCCTGCGGTAAGTGTTTCCCCTGTCAGCTAGGTACGCAGCGGCAAATGGAAATCATGGAAAAAGCCGTCCAGGGTCAGATCACCAACGCCGATCTGGTTGCCCTCGAAGATGTTGGCTTTGCTATGGCCGAGACATCGATCTGCGGCGTGGGGCAAATGGCTTCTACGGCAATTCTCTCCGCCTGGGAAAAATGCCCCGATGTGTTTGGTTTGGAAGATAGTTTCGATGAACAAGCATAACCCAGGCGCTGTACCCGCTTCCTGGCACGAATATAAAGATGGTTGGCATCAGGCCGATGGTGAGGTAATCGAAGAAGCGCTGATTACCATTTATGTCAACGGTGCTGAGTTGGCTACTATTATGGCTTCTCCACTCCAGCAGGATGTTTTAGCCCTGGGATTTATGAAGAACGAAGGGTTAATCGGTGATCTGAATGAAGTCGAGATTCTCTTTGTAAGCGAATTGGGCTGTTGTGTGGATATCTGGTTGAACAGAGAATTCGAGAAGCCCGAACGCGTGATCATCACCAGTGGTTGTGGTGGCGGCGTGACCTTCGACGACCCCAGGGTTGGTATTGATCCCATCGAGAGTGACCTATGCCTGGAGCCCTCTCAGCTAAGAGCTGCATTCCGCCGACTTCAGCCCCCCAATAGCGTGTACGCGCGCTCGCGCGGCGTACACGCGGCGGGGTTGTTTGATCCTGTAACTGAGGAAATGGTTGTTATCGTTGAAGATGTCGGCCGCCATAACACCATCGACAAGATTTCTGGCATCTGTTTGCAGGAAAGTATCGATCCTAATGGTAGCGTTCTATTGGTAACTGGGCGCATCTCATCGGAAATGCTGCGCAAGGCTGCGGTGATGGGCTGCCCGTTGATTGCATCGCGCACATCACCTACTTCGATGTCTATCGAGATGGCGCGGGGTTGGAATATCACCCTGATTGGCTATGTGCGCTCGGGTAGGATGCGGGTGTACAGTTGTCCAGAGCGCATCAAATCCCTAGCGATGCTCGAAGTTCTTGATATTGGTATAACCGAGTAAATCTAGAAAGAGTCATATGTCTGAAGAATACGTACAACTTACCATTGACGGTACACCTATCAGCGTCCCTGCCGGGACCACGCTTTTGGATGCTGCCAAAGATGTGGATGTAGACATCCCCGTATTATGTTATTTTGCCCATACCACCGCCAATGGATTGTGCCGTTTGTGCGTTGTCGAGGTCGAAGGGGCGCGCATGCTGCAGGCTGCTTGTGTAACCGAAGCCCAAGATGGTGCAGTCGTGCAAACACGATCCCCCAAAGTTGAGCGCGCTCGGCGCACTATTTTGGAGATGTTGGTCTCAGCGGTGGATATCTCTGAAAGCCCTGAGCTACAAGAATTGGTTGTTGACTACCAGTGTCTTCCAGAACGTTTTGATGGGGGCAAAAAGCGCAATCCGTCTATCATTGACGACAATCCTGTTTATTTGCGTGACTATTCCCAGTGTGTGATGTGCTGGCGCTGCGTGCAGGTCTGCGCTGATGATGCCCAATTCACATACGCCCTCAACTTCAGCGGCCGCGGCTTTGATACTCAGATCGCAACCTTTTTCGATAAGCCGCTTACCGAAACCACCTGTGTATTCTGCGGAAACTGCATCGGGGTTTGTCCCACGGGAGCATTGAAGGCCAAACGTGAGCATCTCATTGAGCAGGGTGTTGCACCGGAAAAGGTAATGGAGTTTACACGCTTGAAGGGGAAGAAGAAAAAAGCGAATTCAAGTTAGAGAAAATACTGTCATGGCTGCAAGCCCGCATCTGGCGTGAACCGCCACCGTTGGCGTGCGGTGAATAATCCCTGATCATCAGGTATTAGGGATGCTTCGCTCCGCTCAGCATGACAAATGCGACTTGTAATCTAGAAAATCCGTGAGGTCCGTGTCATAAAAAATCCCCGACTGAAATTTGGCTGGGGATTTTTGATTAATTTATCCGAATATGACCCTTCCCTGGCTGAAATGTGATTTTTGTTAGATTTGCGGATCTCACTAATGGGATAAAATTTAGTTCGATTACTCGGCCATAGCATCGCAGATTCATCGAATTTGGCTGAGTAATTCCCTTTTCTCCATAGGAAATTTATATAAATTAAGGAGAGATCATGGAAGAAGCATTGCAAAACATCTTTTCGAACTTCGAAGGGCAGCGTGATGAGATCATCCCAATCTTGCAAAAGGTACAGGAGAATTATACCTACCTGCCCGAAGACTCAATGCGGGAGATCGCCAAATTTACACGCGTTCCAGAGAGTGACATTTTTGGAGTAGCAACTTTTTACGCCCAATTTCGATTTGAACCAACTGGACACAATCACATATGTGTCTGCCGAGGGACGGCCTGTCACGTGCGGGGGGCACCCGCAATCTTGGAAGAGGTTACTGAAAACGTCGGGCTCGAAGGTGAAGGCACCACCGAAGATTTAGAGTATACGGTTGAGACGGTAGCTTGCATCGGCTGTTGCGCTCTGGCCCCAGCGGTGACCTATAACGAAGAAGTTCATGGCAACCTGACGAAGAACAAGGTCCGCAAACTCTTGAAAGCGGAGGCTAGCAAAAATGGAAAATAACAATTCCGTGCTCATTTGTCGGGGGACCGGGTGCGAATCGGCCAAATCGGCCGATATTCAGACTGAATTGGAAGCCGGTTTAGGTGATAGCGAGATCGAGGTCAAATTCACTGGTTGTCATGGGATGTGCCAGCAAGGTCCGATTGTGATCGTGGAACCTGAGGGCACCTTCTACGCCAATGTCAAACCTAAAGATGTCGGCGCGATTGTCGACTCCCTGGAAAATGGCGACGAACCAGTCGAAAAATTGTATTACAAAGACCCAGCCACCAAAGAAAAACTCCCCACCTATCACGATATCCCATTTTATTCGAAACAGAAGCGGTTGGTCCTGCAAAATTGTGGCAAGATCGATCCCGAAAATATCGACGATTATCTTGCCGTCGGCGGCTATGAAGCCCTAAAAACTACCATCTTCGACTTGACTCCCGAGGCCATCGTCCAATCGGTGTTGGACTCGGGGCTCCGTGGGCGCGGAGGCGGCGGATTCCCGACCGGACGAAAATGGCAGTTCACGCAAGATGCACCCGGCGATACCAAATACGTGCTCTGCAACGCCGATGAGGGCGACCCCGGCGCATTCATGGATCGCTCAGTTTTGGAAGGTGATCCCCACGCCGTTTTAGAGGGCATGGCTATCGCCGGTTTCGCCATTGGGGCCCAGCAGGGGTATATCTACTGCCGGGCTGAATACCCCCTGGCGATCAAGCGCCTGCAAATCGCCATTGATCAGGCCCGCGAACAGGGCTATCTCGGCAAAGGCATTATGGGCGGCGAATTTGATTTCGATATTGAAATATTCCACGGTGCGGGTGCGTTTGTATGCGGCGAGGAAACTGCCTTGATTACCTCGATCGAGGGAAATCGCGGTATGCCCCGCAGCCGCCCACCTTATCCTGCAATCAAAGGGCTTTATGGCAAGCCCACACTGCTAAATAACGTCAAGACCTACGCGAACGTTCGCCTGATTATTAATAATGGGGCCGACTGGTTTGCCAGCATTGGTACCGAAAAATCCAAAGGGACGGCCGTATTTGCCCTGACCGGGAAGATCGCCAACAGCGGTCTGGTTGAAGTGCCGATGGGCATCACGCTGCGTGAGATCATTTACGATATTGGCGGAGGAATGTTGGACCCCAACAAAAAGTTCAAGGCCGTCCAGACCGGTGGTCCTTCGGGTGGTTGTTTACCAGAATCTTTCCTGGATACGCCCGTCGATTATGACTCGCTGATCGAAGCCGGTTCCATGATGGGCTCTGGCGGCATGGTCGTGATGGACGAGGACACCTGCATGGTGGATGTGGCTCGCTACTTCCTGGATTTCACCGAAAAAGAATCCTGTGGGAAGTGTGTGCCCTGTCGGTTGGGCACCAAACAAATGCTCGATATTCTTGAAGACATTGTGGAAGGCCGGGGCAAACCCAGCGATATCGAACTCCTTGAAGATTTGGCCGTGGGCATCAAGGCCGGATCCCTATGTGGGTTAGGACAAACTGCCCCAAATCCGGTACTGACTACCCTACGCTACTTCAGAGATGAGTACGAGGCCCATATTCATCACCATGCCTGTCCGGCCAAGCAATGCAAGGAGCTCATCACCTACCACATCCTGGAATCTTGTGTCGGTTGTGGGCTCTGCCGCCGAAGCTGCTCCACCAATGCCATCATCGGTGAGCAAAAGGAACTGCACTATATTGACCAATCGCTGTGTCACAAATGCGGCGTGTGTTTCGAAGTCTGCCCGCCGAAGGTATTCTCAATAGAGATACGCACCGGCGAAGTGGAATTGGTGGAAAGTTAAAGGAACCGCATTATGACAAAACAAATCAAATTCACTATTGACGGACAAGAGATCGTTGCCCAGGAGAGGCAAAATATTCTCGATGCCGCGCTGGAAAATGATATCTATATCCCCCATCTCTGCCACCACCCCGATTTGAAGCCTGTAGGGGCTTGCCGTTTATGCGGCATCGAAATTGATGGTGGTAGCATGACGATGAGCTGTCTGGAGACGGTGCGGGAGGGCATCGATGTCCGCACCAACAGCCCGGTGATTTATCAGGCCCGCAAGATCGCGATCGAAATGCTGATTGCCGATCACCACATGGACTGCCTGGCCTGTGTCGCCGCCCACGACTGCGACTTGTTGACGGTCTCAGCCTATATGGGCGTGCAACCTGAGCGGTTGGAGAGGTTGCGTAAAACTGACCGCAACCTGCCTGTTGATACTTCCAATCCCTTCTTCCAATTTGATCCCAATAAATGCGTGATCTGCGGCATCTGCGTGCGGACCTGCGATGAAATTGTGGGGTTGGGAGCCCTGGGATTTATCGATCGCGGTGTTTCCACGACAGTCGGCACCTTTGGGAACAAACCCTTCGTTGAATCAATCTGCGAATCTTGTGGTGAATGTGTAGACCGCTGCCCAGTAGGCGCCCTGGCGCCCAAGAAACCCAAATTTGCCGCTCGTGAAGTTCAGACTACCTGTGTATACTGCGGCGTGGGTTGCGGGATTTATCTCGGCGTCGCTGGTGATGAAGTTGTCAGCGTGCGCGCCGATCGCGACCGCCCCACCAACGAGGGCAGTTTGTGTGTCAAAGGCCGCTACGGCTTCAATTTCATCAACCACCCCGACCGGCTGACCAAACCACTGATCAAGAAAGACGGTGAGTTCGTAGAATCCGAATGGGACGAAGCCCTGGAGTTGATCGCCACCAAATTTGCGGACAGCAAAGGCGATAAATTCGCTGCCCTGGCAAGTGCCAAGTGCACCTTAGAAGAAAACTACCTGATCCAAAAATTCACCCGCGCAGTCATGGAGACGAATTCCGTCGACCACTGCGCCCGTCTTTGACATAGCCCTACTGTGGCCGGTCTGGTCACATCATTTGGCTCAGGCGCAATGACCAACTCCATCAAGGAAATTGATGGTGCAAAAACAATTTTCGTTATCGGTGCCAACACCACCAATGCTCATCCTGTCATTGGGCATCGAATGCGGCGGGCGTCCCAGAATGGGACCACTCTGTTGGTTGCCAATCCCAAAGAGATCGATCTGGCTCGTTCAGCCCACACCTTTATTCAGCCAAAACCAGGCAGCGACACAGTCCTGCTGATGGGGATGTGCCGCTATATTCTCGAAGAAGGGCTGCAAGATCAGGCTTTCATTGATGAAATGTGTGAAAACTTTGACGAGTTCGAAGCTTCACTGGCCCCTTATACGCCAGAATTCGTTGAAAAAATCACTGGCGTACCCTGGGCAGACGTCACCAAAGTGGCCCACACCTACGCTACCAACAAACCTTCGGCCCTGTTCTACGCCATGGGGATCACCCAACACACCCACGGCACCGATAACGTCATGGCGGTCGCTAATCTGGCCCTGTTAACAGGCAATATCGGCAAAGAGTCCACCGGAGTCAACCCTCTGCGTGGTCAAAACAACGTGCAGGGGGCATGTGATATGGGCGGGCTGCCGAATGTCTACCCTGGTTATCAGAATGTCACAATTCCCGAGAACACGACCAAGTTTGAAAAGGCCTGGGGCGTGGAACTCTCCGGCGATATCGGGCTGACCCACACCGAAATTTTCGACGCGATTTATGATGGTAAAGTTACAGCCCTTTATATGGTTGGCGAAAACCCCCTCCTGACGGAGGCCAATGCCAAGCATGTGCGTGAAGCCATCGAAAAATTAGACTTCTTCGTGGCGCAGGACATCTTCCTTTCGGAAACTGCTCAAATGGCTGACGTAGTGCTGCCCGCGGCTTCCTTCGCTGAGAAAGATGGCGCCTTTACTAACACCGAACGCCGCGTCCAGCGGATTCGTAAAGCGATCCCGCCACGGGGGATTTCCAAACCAGATTGGTGGATCACCAGCCAGATCGCTCAAAAGATGGGCGAGCCCGGCTTTGATTTCTCTGAACCGTCTGAGATCATGGACGAGATCGCATCTGTGACTCCCATCTATGGTGGTATTTCCTACGAGCGCATTGAAGAAGTCGGCTTGCAGTGGCCTTGCCGCGATAAGAAAGACCCTGGGACACAGTACCTGCACAAGGGTAAATTTGCCCGCCCCAACGGTAAGGGTCAGTTTGTCCCGCTCGAGTACAAGAAATCTGCCGAAATTGCAGATGCTGAATACCCATTGATCCTCACAACCGATCGAAGTCTGTATCATTATCATTCGGCTACCATGACCCGGCGCGTAGCTGGCTTAGAAGAGTTGGATAGCAATGAGTGGCTGAAACTCAGCCCCAGTGATGCAGAGCAGTTCGGTATCGAAGATGGTGAGTGGGTCGAGGTTTATTCACGCCGAGGAAAAATCAAAGTGCGCGCCCAGGTTACGGACGTTTGTCCCACGGGTGTCTGCTCGATGACATTCCACTTCCACGAAAGCCCCACCAACGAGATCACCAATCCTGCATTGGATCCTGTGGCAAAGATTCCTGAGACTAAGGTCACTGCTGTTCGTGTGGAAAAAGTGTCATAAATTGCTAGACCTCCGTCGGAAAAATTAGGAGAATATTGGAGTTGCAGATTTCTAATAGAAACTGTAACTCCTTTTTTGATTCTAGAGGGAAATTGAAGAATCTTCCATTTGCATAGATTTTCTTTTGTTCTCATAGATGGTACTATCTTGTCAAGCGTAGATTGATGGAAGCTGTTTTTTCGGGTATCATTCT
>CAZLNX010000061.1:0-22071 GCA_964560795.1 uncultured Anaerolineales bacterium
TAGCTTGGGAAGCTACTGCCTTACCACTTGGCGACACCCGCAGTAACGGGGGTATTATACCGAATGGGAGGGGGAGGGGCAAGCCCTGTTCTCAACTTGATGGTCGATATCGTCATTTCTCTCCCAAGGTGGCAAAGTTTTTCCCACTCAGGAACATGATCGGTTCACGCTTCTTGGGAGTGATGTTACCGTGAACTGCTACTACGTCCAGCACAAACAGACCGAATTCTCTTGATAAGCCTTTCAATTCCTGGAGTACCACCGTTTCGTAAGCGCTGTCGGCTCCAGCAACCATTTTTGTGTATTCCATCTTTTCAGCAGGGATCAAGTCGAAGCCTAATTTCTCGGCTTTGTTTTCGTAGCGCCCAGAGATATTGCCTGCCCGTGCAACTCGTTCGCGGTCCTTCCATGGCATGAAGTGAAGCACGGCTTCTTTATTCTTCTTGATCAGATCGAAAGTGTAATTGCCCATTTGCATGCAGATCAGGAAGCGGAAGGGTTCTTTTGAGATCACAGTCCAATAGCCCATGGGCATCATATTGTCTGCAACCGTAAGTAAGGTAATATGTTGAGGAAAAAATTTGGCGTTAAACAGGTCTGACGGTGTTGTTCGTGGAGGCGTAGTCATGGTTGTTCCCTGTCTACAATTCTACATAGCGATCGATATCGAAAGAGAACGTTGTTGCTCGACCGATATCGAAGGTAATATCTCTGATGGTTGGATGGAAGAATCCCGAACGTTGATGGCAATTGCTTTCCAGGACTTTAATTATAGATTTCTCTTTTCCTGAAGGGATTCCCAACAGAAGCGTGGTGATTTTTCTCTGCAAGAACCCTCCGGTGCTGGGGAGGCGCGTTACAGAGATCCCAAGTCGATTCAGTGCATTGATAGTGCTCTCCGAGTCCTGTTCTTGGATAAATATTGTCATCAGTGTATCGACAGATGGGAATTGATCGCTCTGAGCATACAGCAGTGGGAACTCCTCTGCATTCATTAGCGCAGTATCGACTTCGCCAACTAATAATGAGAATGTGTCTTCAGTAATTACACCATCCATCAGGAGCGACCTGAAGGCTGAACGCTGTGCACGCAAGGCTTCGCGCCAGGCGGTATCGAATTCTTCAGCCTCGACACTGGGGTCGATTTTCATCATTTCCCCAACTGCCTGTGAGAGCGCCTCTATGCGGCGTTCCAGCAAAGACGAGATCGATTCCCATGTGTGGCGAGAAATAAGCCCTTCTTGATAGCGCTGTTCGATATGTGCATAAGCCACGCGAGAAGCGACGGCTCGTGCGTGGCGGCGTTCGTATTCATCTTGCGTTTCAGTGCGTTGGGCCAGTTTCAATTTTCGTACGAGCCATCCCATGCTGACGCCTTGTACGAGCAAATTGAAAAGCACTACACCAAATACCATGGCCTGAAGCTGACCACGAATATCTCCCAGAGTTGCAGGCAGGGCAATGGCCAAGGCAGGTGCCAGGGCACCGCGCAACCCTCCCCAAAATAGAACGTGTCTCCAGCGCAAGGGGATGTCCTTGCTGAACAATCTCAAGCTGTAAACAACTATTGCTCTCGATGCTAGAACTGCGATGATCGACCAGGCGATAAAACGCCAGTTCTCGATGAGCATATTGATATCAATGAGCAATCCAATGACTAAAAACACGAAATTGGTGGCGATAAAAGCGGCATATTCCCAGAAGTTGAAAACCACAATGCGCGTGGTAGGAGACATCCCTCGAGCGCCTAAATTGCCATTCACTAACCCCGCAGCGACAACGGCCATCACCCCACTGACTGAAATGCTTTCGGCAACCAGATATGCGCCATAGGCCAATACAGTTGTCAGCGTTGTCTCTAATAAGTGATCATCGATGCGACTGATGATTTGTGAGAGCAAGACGCCAAGCACCAGCCCAATACCCAGGCCACCGCCAGCGATACTCACGAATTGCGTCAGACTCTCAACGACACTGAAATGGCCGGTGATAATGACTCCCAAAATTAAATTGTAGAGAACTATGACTGTGCCATCGTTGAGCAAACTTTCCCCCTCAAGCAGAACTTGCAATCTCTTGGGTACGCCTAATGAGCGGATCAGGGCGACGACGGCATCAGGGTCGGTAGCGGCGACCAGCGCGCCAAATAGCAGGGCTATCTCAAAGCGGAATCCTGCCCCCAGGGAGATCAGACCCCCCACAAAGAAGGTAGTGATCAAGATCCCCGGAATTGTCAAGATCAAAATGGGTTTCAGGTTTCGCCTCAGATCATCAAAATTCAAATGATAAGCGGCCTCGAAAACCAATGGTGGAATCAGGATACCAAGAATCAAATCAGATGTGATTTCGAGTTGAACCTGTCCCGCAATGGTTAGCCCTAAGCCTACCAGTACTAACCCCACCGTATAGGGCATGCGCAAGCGACGGGCGGCGATTCCGACTAAACTGGCAAGAAATAGCAGTAAAACGATTTGACCTTCTATGAATGAGAATTGATCGGTAGACATATTTGAGGTGGCCTGGTTCTGGTTGTGAGGGTTTACTATGCCCTTTGTGGTTCTGACTTAAACAGTCGCTCAAAACCAGGATAGGGGGCAAGCGGAATGAGTTCGAAGCGAATCAAACTTTCCTTGACTAATGGTAACGTCGATAGAATCTCGCTGGCTTCTTCGATAGTAGCGCATTCCAGAACCAATACAGCACTAGGTTGATCGGCCCGGAAATAGATCTCACGGATGATTCCTTTTTGTTGTAGCTCCCAGACTTGGCGCGCTTCGTCTTTGAGATGGGGCTGGAAATCTTCCGATGTTAAGTTCGGAACTTCATGTTCAAGTGCTAGAATTTTCATGGAAATATTTCTTCCCTGTTAGGGGTTGTAATTCCCATCTGGGAGTTCAGAAGGAAATTTATACGTAGGATCCAATAGCAAATCATAAATCGAGGGATCAGTTTGTAGAACTTTCTTCCGGGTGTTCAGTTTCCATTCGTGTTCGATCTCCTCGAAGCGACCGGGAAAATCTTGTGCGCCCAAGATCGATGTCAATGCCCAGTAAATATATTCGGTGACCATGCAGCCATAGTCGCAAGTGCGGTCATCATAAGAATACCAGGCATCCTGAGGATATGAGCGCGGCACATCTTCGAAATGGCCACCTCGGGCGACATCCATGGCCTCTGCTACCGCAGTCCCTGGAATTTCTCCCCAAATATCAGGATATGCATATGCGTACCCGGCGTGAGTAATCAGGTGCAGCACTTCTTCGAGCGTGGCGTCGAATTCGCCTCGAGATGCACCGTTGGGGATTGTTTCGAAGGCGTATAGATTTTGTAGTGCTACGCCTCGATCGAAGAGATCTTCTGCTTTATCTTCAAATCTTCGCTCAGCAGGATCGCCTTCCCTGCCGAACATGATAAGTGCAGCTTGATTGTCTCTCAGCATAGCCAATACCGCAGGATTATCGGGTTGTCCATCTTCGTCGTTATCCAGATATTCGGCCATCACGGTTGCGGCGTGGATAGCTTTGATGTCTGGCACCTGCTGAGAGGCGTAGATATGCACGCCGAAGATATCAATAAACTTATCGAATACTTGAAATGCAGGATGGGCATTTTCTGGTATCGGCTGGATGGAAAGATCGATGAAGGGGGCTGTTGGTTCTACTGCCGACTGTTTTATGCTCGTTGGTATCGGTTCATTGGAAATAGAATCCTCTTCGAGAATTGGTGTATCACCATCGAGGTAGTATGAAACACCCACACAGGCAACTGTAGGGATAATTGCCAATAAAACGATGAATATGGATTTCATGACGTTAGATTTTTGTCCGGATCACTTTGACGACGATTCCAGATTCAGTGGGATCAATGCAACGAATGAATTCTGTGGTGATCCCGTTTTTATCAATAACTTTTTCATATGGCGTGTCTTTATATTGCCAACCAAGCGTTTCCCCCGAGCGTAGCGCATCGACGATGCCACTGAGACTGTCTAGCAACCAAGGGCAGATCAACTCATTATCTTCGGGAATTGAAAAACGTTGGCCTTGTTGATAGCTTTTCTCCCCATCGCCGCGGTACATCCAGGCGCAAATGCCCTCTTTGACCACATCGGGGTAGATGATTTCATCGCCGCTCTTTTTCAGTTGGCCACCTTTTCCTTCATAAATCTCAATTTCGATGTTGTACGCAGGCATTATGACCTTCCTTGATGTGGATATTGCTCCAAATATGCTTGAATGGCTGTTTTGGTGTACGAATCCACTGGCATCTCCAAGGCTTCATCTAGATGTGCCCAGGTGTATTCGCTGGCTTCTTCATTCAGCACCACACTCTCGATTGAATGAGTTTTGCAAATGAAATCAAAGAAGATGAAGTGCATGCTTTTCCAAAAAGCATCATCGTAGAGGAAATCTTGATAGAGCAAGAATTCAACATCGAAAACATCCAGGTTGGTTTCTTCCTTGACCTCGCGCTGCAACGCCTCTTTCATGGTCTCTCCCAATTCGATGTGACCCCCAGGCACGACATATTTATCATGCCATTTATGAGACTTCATCAAGAATAAT
Organism: uncultured Anaerolineales bacterium; assembly: GCA_964560795.1. Taxonomy (GTDB): domain Bacteria; phylum Chloroflexota; class Anaerolineae; order Anaerolineales; family UBA11858; genus NIOZ-UU35. Next base: position 4,566 of record CAZLNX010000061.1, read on the forward strand.
CGCCCTTCAGGATCGAAGATTAACGCACCAACTGTTGGATGTGGATATTCTTGTTTGGTCATGGGGTTAAATTGTTCCTTTGGGATATTTGAAATAACTTGGCTTGTGAATATCAAGAATTTCGACTGTGATCTGTAAGTCCAAGCTCGAGGTTGATTCTGCAAAATAGGCTTCCAATTGCTCCAGGCATAGTTCTCCAATCGTTGTCTTGACTTCGGGGGATCTGCCTTCGATGAAACGGATTTCCAAGTGAGCGAATGCGTTTGTCTCTTCCCCGTCGGCGATGAAAAAATCATCCAGTTGAATTGCCCGGCTCTTGCAATTCTTGATAGGGATTCCCGCAACATCACCAAGTATCTTATGGATCGGAGCAAACAGGTCTTGGGCGATAATGTCTTGAGTGATATTCCCAGTGTATTCGAGGCTGATTTGTGGCATTTTTTTCCTATGCTTTCAAACTATGTTTTACCAACTCGTTCCACTCTTCAAGCGTTAGTGTCTCAGCTCGACGTTGTGGGTCGATGGCAGCACTTTCTAAAACCTGGGTGGTTTTCTCTTTAGGCCAGCCCATTCCCGACGAGATAGAGTTGCGCAGAGTTTTTCGTTTCTGCCCGAAGCCAGCTTTCGCCAATTTGAAGAACGTGGGTATATTCTGTTGGAGGATCATTGGGTCAGGGAATAGATCAATGCGTACCACAGCAGAGTCAACTTTAGGGGCAGGATAGAATGCTCCCGCGGGGATCTTTGCCACGATGCGCGGTTCCCCATACACTTGTACGCTCAATGCAAGCAGGCTGAGTTTCCCCGGCTTTGCACAAATGCGTGTAGCCACTTCGCGCTGCACAGTTAGCACAATTCGCTGTGGCTTGATTTCCGCTTCTAGCAAATGCCGAATGATGGCTGATGTGATGTAGTATGGGATATTAGCGACGACTGAGAACCTGGATATTGGATATTGGATACTGGAAATTAATTGATCCGGGTTGATGTTTAGGATATCGGCGTGGACGATCTCGACATTCTCAAAATCTGACAAGACTTCCCGTAGAGGAGGAATCAATTTGTCGTCTATCTCAACGGTGATCACCTGTCCGGCCGCGGTGGCTAAATAGCGAGTCAAACTCCCCAGGCCAGGACCAATCTCTAAAACCGCATCATCAGCTGAAATTCCAGCCGCGTCCACCACTCGCCGCAAGGCGGCATCATCAATAAGAAAATTCTGCCCCAAACCTTTATCGGGGCGTAATCCATATTTGCGTAGGAGCGTGGGGATTTTGAGTTGAGGCAGAGAATTCATAGCATTTTGGTGGGTGGTCAGATTATATCACCGGCAAAAGGTATAATTCTTTCTCAAGTTTCAATAAGAGAAAATGATATGACCCTTCCACGCGCCCCAAAAATACCTATCCCCAAACCCATGCTTGGCCTTGAACCCGATTCCTGGGCTTATCGAGCTATCACTGTCCGCTTTGCAGGGTATATCGACCAGATATTAGGGGATAATCAATTCCCAGAGGAGATTGTTGCTCAATTATTGGCTTTAAAAGCCGATATACCACAAGCTCCCATTCGCCCAATAAATGATCCTGCCGCACCTGATGAAGAAGCCTGGAACAGATACATTGCATCCTACGAAGGCATGAACTGGCTGGAACCGCCCTGGTTTTTCAGTGAGCATTATTTCTACCGGCGCATCATGGAGGCCATTGGCTATTTCCAGGCGGGGATATACGCAGAATTTGATCCTTTTTTGAGATCAAAACAGAGTGGGCTGGAGCATGGAATTGCTTCCATTATAGAAATGGCTTCCCAGTTGGCGGGTTGGCTGGCTTCCGGTTTCACGCAGCGCGAAATCATCTTGTCCTTGCTCCATATGGATCTGTGGGGCAACCAGGCTGATTACAGCCTCTGGCCGGCAGACGCTGATGGCGAATACAAACCCGACCATGGTGCTTCCGCACAAACTGATGACTTCTTGTTGGTCGATGATTCATCTCAGATTGTCGATTATTTCCTGGCGAAGGGAAATGAAAATTCAAGAGTTGATTTCATGATCGACAACGCCGGACTGGAATTGGTGAGCGATTTGGTGTTGACAGATTATTTGCTTTCCTCCGGCCTGGCAGCGCAAGTGCGATTCCATCTCAAGGCACATCCCACCTTTGTCTCTGACGCGCTGCCCAAGGATGTTGAGGAAACGATAGCATTCTTTCAGTCAGCAGAGAACACCCCAATTGTAGCTCTGGGAGATCGTCTCTTTATGCACTTGCATGAAAATCGACTGCTGCTTTGTAGTGATTTCTTCTGGAATTCTCCCCTCGATGGTTGGGATTTGCCCGAGCATTTGGCTTCGGAAATATCAAAATCAGATTTGGTAATTTGTAAGGGCGACGCAAACTACCGGCGATTATTAGGGGACCGTCATTGGCCCTTTACAACTCCCTTTGCTGATATTGTCGCTTATTTCCCCACGCCGCTGGTTGCCCTGCGCACACTTAAATCAGAGTTGGCTTGCGGTTTGACCACTGATCAAGTTGAAACCTTGTTTGCAAAAGATCCAGATTGGTTAGTAAACGGCCGTTGGGGGATAATCCAGTTTTTGAATGAATGAACTGCAGGCCTCACCTGTGCAGTTTATTCTAAAATATACATGATATTCGCAGGGATAGGAGTCAAGAAGTACACCGTCACGTTGTGGTGCCAGCTGACCCAATCGGCATCGGTATAGCCCAAATCAACCCAGTGACGACCTGATACGCCCGCTCCAATATCTTCGATGGTGGCAAAGCCATAACCAGAGATAAATACTTGCTGCCCGCGCATCACGTTGAACCAGGAGCGGATCACGCCGATCATGCCCTGCTGAAGCTGCTTGCCGCTGGCTGTGGTTGAATTGCAGTAATCGGGGACACCCAAACGGCAGGGCGAGTACGAAGTCGCGTATGCCTCCACTTTTCGCCAATATTCGATCGATGTTCCGCCTACATTTTCGGTCCGAACAATGATCTTAGTGCCATAACCGGTGATGCGCGGCAAAGGCTCACGCGCCACCCATTCATCCTCGATTTGCCTGTCCACTTCCTGCCAGCCCTCAGCATCGGGATGTGCTTCATAAACAACGCGAACTCTTTGGGCGGTCAACCCGTATTCACCAGCTTGAACAACCTGCGTATTGTCGATTTCAAGGTCAGGAAGCGCTTGTTGAATGGCGCCAAATGGCAGCGGCTCCTGTTCGAGTAGAACTTCCTCGCGTACGCGCACAACCTGAATATCGCCGTTTTCTGGCAGCGGGTCACCCTCTGGAGGAATGCTGTAGTCTGATCCTTGCAAGGCTACGCCCGAATCTGCCAGAGCAGCACCTACCGTGGGACCGAGGGCGCGCGTATGGAAGCTTTCCCCCATTAACCGGATGGTCAATGTCTGAGAGCGTTTCAATGTCGCCTGGATTTGATCACCTTCAAGCGGTGTATCGGACGAGGGGGTGAGTTGGTCGCTGTGATAAAGTGTTATGCCTTGTTCCCAAAGTGCCTCCCCCAAAGTGTCAGCCGCTGAAGCGAAATGAATCTCTTGCCCTCCATCATTTAGCGTGATCTGAGTGGCCCGGCGTACTTGCAAGCTATGAGCAGGAGCAAATGATAAGGCCTGGTCTAATGCAATAGGCAAGCCATCGGCAAGGATGCGATCATCGGGGCTTAATCCTACACCGGCCTCAGCCAGCAGGATCACTGGAATTCGTTCGGGTGTTAGCAGAGAATAAACTTCACCGTCCGCATGAATTTGTATTTGCGCTGCCCGTTCAATTGTCACTGATATATCTTTGCGCAGCCAGGTATTCAAAGCTGGATGAACGTTGTCGTGCTCACTGAGAGGGATATCTGCAAGATGGAGTAATCCTTCCACGGTGAGGGCGTTGGTTACATATGTCTGATCTTCACCGTTGATGCTGACGGCAATCTTTTTGCGCGTTAATACAATCGCAAGGACTGCGACAAGGATGATCACAGCGATACTTGATATGACCCAACGCCAACGTTTTAGGTATGACATGCAAGGGAGATTCTATCAGATTAAATAAAAAAGCCCCTGGACAGGCACCCCGGCGGCACCCAGAAGATCCACCTTAGTGCTGCTTCCTTTCGGACCTGACACGGTTCAGCGGTTTCCGCCGCGCCGGACCCGTCCAAGGGCGGGGGTAGGTTACCTCAGGGGGTTGGTATTGTCAACTAGTTTCGAGGTCGAATCAGTACGCCTACAAAAATTATAACCACGATGACAATGGTCCCCACAATCAGGCCGGGAAAGTGGGTTTGTGGAACTTCGACATCTTCAGGGTATAACGGTTTAGGTGTAGGAGTAATATCGTCGGTTTGATTTGCAAACTCTGCCAGGGAAGTTCCGGGCATGATCAGCCATAAAGATAGCACAATGATCGGGATAAGCCAAAGAAGGCGGGATGGCTTCACAGATTGATCTCCTTTTATTTTTGGTAATGCGATTATTAAACCACATAAACCTGAGTTACGATTACCGTTCCTCTTCGTTGAGCGGAGGCTGCGCTGGTCCACCTAGCGCTCGCAGAGCGAGGCCCATCTTTGATGTGCGGCCTCCGGGCACGCCATAGTCGGAACGCCAAATAATTCCCTTTAACTGCGATCTGCTCCGCTCAGGGATAAGATAAGCTTTTTTTATGCGCAACTAAGGTACATAAACTACCATCAATGATGTGGTATCATGGGGCGAATTTTTGAGACTTTGAGTCAAATTTAAACGGAGATTACAAAGATGGTTATCTTACACAGCCGATTAGCGAATACAGTATTGATGTATGTATTTCTCATGGCCCTGTGGGGCTTTTGGCGCTTTTTCCGAAAGCAGGGCATGGATAGCAGTTACTGGGGCGCGGTTGTGATCGCAGAGGTATTAATTCTGATCCAAGGCGCCCTTGGCGTTTTCATGCGTATCGGCGGAATCCTCCCCGCACGGGGATGGTTTCACATTCTCTATGGGATTGTTGCAGCCATTGCGCTTCCTGGTGTGTATGCATACACCAAAGGACGAGAAGAACGCCGCGATATGCTCATCTATGCTGCGATATTCTTGTTTCTGATAGGAATCTCCCTGCGTGCCATGTCGACCGGCGGCGTAGGATAACGTTTTGTGTTGAAGTCAAAAACCAACCTATGGAAGGATTATTTGCGTGAAAATACTAACTGATTGTGCTGCAGATCTACTTTGGGATGAAGTCGACGCTCTAGATGTCACTGTTGCCCCTCTGTATATCCAATTCCCTGAAGGCGAAACCAATTCTGCCGATATCACGCCAGATGAGTTCTATGACCGTCTGCAGGAGATGTCCCCGAATATTCCCACCACAGCCCAGCCAGCACCCGGCATTTTTGAGAATCTCTATCGGAAATTGGCCGACGCTGGCGAAGAGATCCTCTCAATCCACATCTCATCAGGTCTGAGTGGAACTATTCAATCGGCGCGTTTGGGAGCCCAACAGGTTGCCGATAAATCTGTGACGGTATTCGACAGTATGACATTGTCGGGTGCGCAGCGTTTCCAGGTTTTAGCAGCTGCCCTGGCAAATAAAGCCGGGTGGGCGAAAGATACTATCATCGAGCACCTTGAACGAGTGCGGGAAAACACTGAGGTAATTTATACCTTGGATACACTGGAGTACCTGGCTCATGGCGGACGTATCGGTCGTGTTCAAGCGCTGGCGAGTTCACTGTTGAATATAAAACCCGTCATTCGAGTCGATCGCGCAGATGGCAAATACAGTACTGTCAACAAAGGTCGTACCTTGAAGAAAACTATGACCATGATGGTCGATCACCTGGCCGAAATGTATCAAGATGATTCGCCAGTGTGGGTATCGGTAATGCACGGGCAGATGGCTGAAAAAGCTGAAGAATTCGCGCAGATGCTCAAAGAACGCCTCGACGTTGAAAAGATCGAAACCTTGCGCATTTCACCAGTCTTGGGTGTACACACCGGCCCGGGCATTGTGGGAGCCACCGTTGTCCCCATGCGCCTGATGGCTGAGTTTGCTTAGAGAATAGAATAAAGGCGGGGTGCACCTCGCAGGTGCACCCCGCCTGATCACAATTATTGGGGAGGGTTCAATATGGTATTTGCCAATCGTACAGATCACTTGAAACCGGAAGGCGCGTATCAGGTTTTAGCGCGCGCTCAATCCTTAGAAGCAGAAGGACGCGAGATCATTCATTTAGAGATTGGTCAGCCAGATTTTGATACCTATGACCATATCCGTCAGGCAGGGTCTGATGCCATCGACAAAGGGATGACCCGTTACACACCTCCTGCAGGATTGCCCTCGCTGAGGCGTATTATTGCCGAACAGGCTGGTCTCCGTCTTATTGTGGAGATTGATCCCGAACAAGTGGTCGTCAGCCCGGGAGCAAAACCGAATCTCTTCTTTCCAACATTGGCCCTCATCGAGGATGGGGATGAGGTAATCTATCCTGATCCCGGTTTCCCAACCTACGAAGCAATGATCAAGGTCGCTGGGGGAGTGCCAGTGCCAGTGTCACTAAGGGAAGAGAATAGCTTTTCTTTTGACTTAGGTGTCTTTGATGAGCTAATCAATGAAAATACCAAGTTGATCATCCTCAACTCGCCCAGCAACCCTACAGGGGGAGTCATCCCCGCTGCGGACTTGAAGCATATCGCCGAGGCTGCACAACGCTATGATGCCTGGGTTCTCTCCGATGAGATTTACACCCGCATTGTCTATGATGGCTTGGAAGTTCCCTCGATCTACTCGTTGCCGGATATGCCAGAGCGCACCATTATCATGGACGGGTTCTCGAAAACCTATGCTATGACGGGTTGGCGGTTAGGTTACGGGATCATGCCTCGGGAGCTAGCCAGGCGCGTGGGTCTGTTGCTCACCCATTCGGTAGGTTGTACCGCCCACTTCACTCAGTTCGCGGGCATCGAAGCGTTGACAGGCCCTCAAGAACAGGTCGATCTCGTCGTCGCCGAATATCAAAAAAGACGAGATGTTATCGTGGACGGTTTGAACGCCATCCCAAGTGTGACCTGCCAGAAACCCCAAGGAGCGTTTTATGTTTTCCCCAATATTAAATCATTGGGGATATCTTCAGTAGATTTGGCCAACTACTTGCTCGATGAAGCGGGCGTGGCCCTGCTGCCAGGGTCCTCCTTTGGCCTCGGTGGCGAGGGGTATCTGCGACTTTCGTATGCCAATTCAGTGGAGAATATTCAGAGAGCGTTGGCCCAAATTGAATTTGCGCTGAATCGCTTGGGGTGACACATACTTGAACGAAACTGTTGGGCTGAATTTTGGTTTAATACGGTGGATAAGGAGCGATTATGGAATATCGACGGTTAGGAAAAGCAGGAGTTCAAGTTTCGGTGATTGGTTTGGGAACCAACCGGTTTGGTTCTGATGTCGTACCCCAAGCAAAAGTAAATGATATTGTTGATGCATCATTAGATGTAGGTATAAATTTCATCGACACCGCGGACGTTTATACGAATGGCGAGTCAGAGCGGACTTTGGGGAAAGCGCTAAAAGGCCGCTGGGATAAAGTAGTATTGGCCACAAAGTTCTACTTCCCCATGGGGGAAGGCCCCAATGACAAAGGCAACTCACGTCATTATATCTTGAATGCGGTAGAGGCAAGTTTGCAGCGCTTGGATAGTGACCATATCGATCTATATTATGTCCACCGCTGGGATGCTGAAACGCCGATTGAAGAAACGCTACGCGCCCTGGACGATCTCATCCGCCAGGGTAAAGTGCGTTATCTTGGTGCCTCGAACTTTGCATCGTGGCAGTTGGCGCATGCCAATTTGCTGGCCGAGGTGAGCGGCTGGACACCCTTTGTGGCGCTGCAATCTCACTATCATATGCTGGAACATGGAGTCGAGAAGGAAGTCCGCCCTTATTGCGAGGCGCATGATGTAGGATTTGTGCCCTACTTCCCTTTAGCTGGTGGATTTCTGACTGGTAAGTATAAACGCGGACAAGGTGCTCCAGCAGGAACCCGTGGTGAGTCGAGTCAATACGTGCAAAAGTATATGACGGATGCTAATTACGATTTGATCGAGAAGCTTGAAGGTTGGGCTACTGAGCGTGATCGGAAATTATACGAGTTAGCAGAGGCCTGGTTGATGGCGCAGCCCTCGGTCTGTTCGGTGATATCTGGGGCGACGAAAGTGGAGCATGTGCTCAGCAATGCCAAAGCCGCTGATTGGATTTTGAGTGAAGGTGAATTGGAAGAGATTGAGAAAATATTGAACCCAAATGAAACTCAATCTGAATAGTCTGTGAATTTGTTCATGATGAATCCAGGAACGCAGGAACGAGATGAAAATTCATACCTTCCTGGTTTCCTCATAGAAATTGTTTGCCCGCAATTTGATCATTACAACTTATATAAGGAGGAATTATGTCATCAATAGCTATTGTTACCGATACCGATTGCAGCTTGCCGTTCGAGCTTTCTGATAAGCACAAGATTCGGCAAGTGCCTATCATCATCCTTTTCGGGGAAGAAACCTTGAGAACGGAGTTTGATATTGATGATGTGCAGCTCTTTGAGCGCATCGATCGCGATGGGGCATTACCGACAACATCGGCTCCATCGCCTGGGCAGTTTGCTGAAGCGTACGAAGCAGCCTTTGAAGCAGGTGCTGATGAGGTGGTATGTTTGACCGTCAGCGGCGAGGTGAGCGCTACGTATGGCGCTGCAGTCAATGCCAAAGAGTTGATGCCAGATAAAACTATCACGGTCATCGATTCTCGCAGTTTGAGTTTGGGGCAGGGATTCCAAGCTTTAGAAGCAGCCGAGTTAGCCCAGGCCGGCAAAAGCAGTGATGAGATTGTTGCCGCTGCCAGGAACATGGAAGAGCGCTCGCATTTCTTCGCCGCATTATCTACCTTGAAATATCTGGCTATGAGTGGCCGTGTTGGACACCTTGCTGCTGGGATGGCAAATCTACTCAATATCAAACCAATCCTTACAATTCGAGATGGCAAGCTGGATATGCTCGAGAAAATTCGTACCAAGAGCAAGGCTTGGGCGCGCTTGTTGGAATTGACCGCTGAAGCCATAGGAGATAAGGAAGTCGAGCGCATGGGTATTGTGCATGTGGCGGCTGTCGAGCAAGCCAAAGAGTTCGAAGCCCTGCTGCGTGAGAATGTCTCCTGCCCAGACGAGATCCTGATTGCCGATCTCACAGCCGGTTTGGCTGTTCACTCCGGTGCGGGAATGGTGGGAGTGGGGTTTGTGTTGTCGGAGTGAAGAAGGTCAGTTGCCAGATATATGTTTACAGTGATTAAAAATCGCTTGGCAGAAATGCTGAGCGATTTTTTGTTGCTTTACCAACATCAATGTGCTATGATGAAATCGTACCGATAAAGGAGAGTTATGAAAGAAAACCGCGGGGAAACATGTAGGGGTTGTCGTGGAAAAAGAGCCTGTCGGCGGTGCTCAGGAACGGGGCACGATCCAGTTTTTGGATATCGAAAGAAATGTATTCAGTGCAGCGGGGATGGAAAGTGTTCCCATTGTCGGGGAAGTGGATTTGCTTCATTTAAACTCAAACGTTAACAAAATCGAAACCATTATTCTATTCAAGGAGACAGATGATGAAATTGACAGAACTCTGGGCCTCAAAGGGAAAACCAACCGTTTCATTTGAATTATTTCCAGCTCGAACCGAAAAAGCAGCGGCAAATCTCGAAAAAACCATCGATAAACTGGCTGCCCTGGAACCGGATTTCGTATCCATTACCTTTGGGGCGGGGGGATCGACGCGAGAAGGGTCATATCAATTGGCAGAAAAACTAAAAAATGAGAAAGGGTTAGAAGTTCTGACCTATTTTGCTTGCTATGGTTTAGGCCCTGAAGAGATGATCAGTGTTCTGGATGATTACCAGGCTTTAGGGATCGAGAACGTTCTGGCAGTGCGCGGTGATGAACCTCGCGATGGGGATTTCGAACCTCATCCTGAGAGCCTGCAATACGCATCTGATCTGGTGTCTTTCATACGACCGAAATATGATTTCTGTTTGGGGGTGGCTGCCTATCCTGAAGGCCATATTGATGCCGAGAGCAAAGCCAAAGATTTGGAGTTTCTCAAATTGAAGGTTGACTTGGGAGCAGAGTTCATCATCACGAATTATTGCTATGACAACAGCTATTTCTTCGATTTCGTTGAGCGCTGCAAGGCTGCAAGCATTGAAGTACCCATCCTGCCTGGCGTAATGCCCATCTACAGCGTCAAGATGATGGAGATGTTGGCTGGTTTGTGCGGGGCTACCATCACCGAAGAGATCAGGGATGGCATCGCCGCTTTGCCCGAGGGTGATACTGCCGCCTTAGCAGATTTCGGCATTGATTTCGCTGTAAAGCAGTGTGCTGAGCTGCTTGAAGCAGGCGTACCTGGTATCCATATCTACACCATGGATCGCAGCAAGGCATCGGTGGGGATAGTCAGCCGGCTTCGGGAAACGGGTCTTTTGTAGAGACAATAAATATTTGGGAATAAAAAAAACACCCTGCTGATGCGGGGTGTTTTTTGCTGGGGGCCAGGGATTTGAACCCCGACTGACGGTTCCAGAGACCGCTGTCCTACCATTAGACGAGCCCCCACTGCGCAGCGGATTTTACCATTGCTGAACTGGTTCGTCAATTTTCATCCGCTAGCTTCTCTAGCATTGCGAGCGCATTCTCGATGCGTTCGAGCACTTTCTCTCGCCCGACGATGGTCATCGTCTCAAAGACTGGCGGACTGACCTTTTGAGCAGTGATCGTATTGCGCAAGAACCCAAAGATATGACCGGCCTTCAATCCCAGTTCTACAGCCAGGTCACGCAGGGGCTGGTTGGCAGTTGCTTCACTGAAATCGGGTAGTGAGGAGATCAGCTCATGAATCCGTTTTGCCATTGACAAGGACTCGGCGGCCGTCATTTTCTTGCCGATCAGGGTTTCGGGTTCGGGGTAGATTTCATCTTTGAAGAAGAAACCCGCCTTCTCAGGCGCTTCATCGAGTTTTGCCAAACGGATTTGTAAGACATCGGCAATTTGCTCTAGCTTATCTTGATCTTTAACTGCGTAACCTGCTTTTTCGAAGAATGGCTTGATTTGCTCGGCTAGCTCAGTGGATGCCATTTCGCGAATGTGCAAACCATTGAAGTGATCTAATTTGCTGAAGTTGATCGCTGCAGGGGATGGATTGAGTTTATCCAGGCTGAATTTCTCGGTTAGATCCTCGAGGGTGAAGAATTCAGTTTTGTCATCGTAACTCCATCCTATGAGAGCCATCCAATTGACCACTGCTTCGGGCAAGTAGCCCATATCCTCGAAATCGCCAAGAAAGATAGATTTGCCCTCTTTTTGCAGCGCTTCAGAATCACGTTTGCTCATCTTTCCTTTGCCATCGGGTTTTAGGAAGATGGAAGGGTGCACCCAAATTGGCTGCTCCCACCCAAATGCATTGTAAATATGCCCGTGGAGGGGAAACGTCGGCAGCCATTCTGATGTGCGAATGGCGTGCGTGATTTTCATGAGATGGTCGTCGATCACTACGGCGAGATGGTAGACGGGTAGGCCGTTCGATTTGACCAGAATATAGTCGTCCAGAGTGCTGTTTTCGACAGTGATATCCCCGCGTATAGCATCCGTAACCGCAATGTTTCCATCAAGAGGCATCTTGAAGCGTATGACTGAGGATTCTCCTGCGGCAATTCGCACGTCGGCATCTTTCAGGGGCAAATCTCTGTCTGGGCAAATTTGGCGGTGTTGTCGTCTATCCCCAGGATCTTCCCCCTCATCAGTTTTCGGTGAGGCGCAGAAACAATAATATGCATGCCCACTTTCGATAAGTTGGCGGGCGTATTTGGCGTAGATCTCTTTGCGCTCTGTCTGGCGGTACGGTCCGTAAGGGCCACCTACATCAGGCCCTTCGTCCCATTCCAAGCCAAGCCAGCGTAAGCTGTCCATGAGTTCTTCTTCGGCGCCAGGGACATAGCGCTTTTGATCGGTGTCTTCGATACGCAGGATGAACTGCCCGCCTGTTTGGCGAGCCAGCAGGTAATTGTACAGAGCAGTACGACCGCTCCCAAGGTGGGTTCTTCCGGTAGGGGAGGGGGCAAAACGAACGCGTGTAGGTTGGGCTGATGATTGCATTGATGATGACATATTGATCCTATGAAATGATAAATTCTGTTCCCACGTGGAGCATGGGAACCATCGATTGTTAAGTGTGGGATTCTATCAGAAATCGAGAGCTTTGTGACGCAGGATTACACTTTCAACCAGACCAATACCCAGCAGCGTAGATAATAGTGAACTTCCCCCATAGCTTACAAATGGAAGCGGTAGCCCTGTGACCGGTAGAAGCTGAAGGTTCATGCCGATATTGACGATGGCCTGAAATGTCAGGATAGTTGCTACACCATAAGCGATCAGTGCCCCAAAGGAATCGCTCGCCAATCTGGCTACCCGAAGACAGCGCAGAATGATGAAAAGCAGGAGAGCCATAACAACGATAGTGCCCACAAAACCGAACTCCTCTGCCAGGGCAGAGAAGATGAAGTCAGAGTGGCGTACTTTTAGGAAGCGCAACTGCACCTGGGTGCCGCTTTCATACCCTTTGCCGAACCACCCTCCTGAACCAATGCTTACCAGGGCTTGCTGAACGTTATAGATCGCTCCATGACGGGCATTAGGATCAGGAAAGAGGAAGTTGATGATGCGCTCGACCTGATAGGGTTGGATCAAACCGCCTTCCCTTTCGGGGTTATAGGTGAGCAACATCAGGGGCAAGGAAATGCTCAAAAGTAGAATCCCCGCGCCCCCCGCGATGACCACATACTTTACATCTAATCCAGATGCCCACACCAAGGCAAACCAGACCACAAAGATCACAATCGAGGTACTCAAGTCAGGTTGCAGAAGAATCCACATCGCCAACCCAATTGTCAAAAGCAGGCTGCGCGCCACCCATCTGAGATCGTGGATTTTATCCATATGCCGGGAGAGGAAGTCGGCCAAAACAAGGATGATGACGATTTTCGCCAGCTCGGAGGGTTGGATCAGAATTGGCCCCAGAACGAACCAGCGCGCAGAGCCAAAGAGGGCGCCGCCAAAGAAAACCAGAATGACTAATACGATGATTGTTCCGATATATAAGGGTCGGCTGAGGGCAGCCAGGATCTTGTAATCAATTGATGCGATTATTGCAATGATCGCAAAACCCGTTACTGCAAAGATGATCTGCTTTTGGACGGTATTTCCTTCTATTAACTCAATATTTCCGGCTATTGCTGAGCGGATCATGATAATGCCGAACAGGGTTAGCAAGGCCACCGCTCCCAACAGCCAGAAATCAAAGTGACGCCAGGAGATATTTTGCATGGTTTTACTACCTGGTGTCTACGCTCTGCGTGGACACCCGCGGAGTGAAATTCTCCGCGAAACGTGCTGCCGGTCTCCGGTAGCACGAAATGATCTATTTTATCTTCTCTTCTTAGGCCCCAAGACGGGAATATCTGCGATCAGGCGCTGCTCACGGCCATCTTTGTTAAGCTGGATGCTGACCGTATCGGGTTCGATCTCGATATGACGCGAGATGACTTCAATAATCTCGTCTTTCATGGTTTCTATCACGGTGCTTGAGAGGTTGGTGCGATCGTGGATTAACACCAGTTGCAGCCGTTCTTTAGCTTGATAGGCGCTCTTGCGTTTGCGTCCTGTGAGGCGTCCGATGAAATCACTCATTTTTGCTGCCTCCTCCGGAGAAAAGCTTCTTGAAGAAACCTGCTTGAATTGTCAAATCCATGAACGGCACTTCCTCGCCCATCATCCGGCGGGAGATATTCTGCATTGCCTCCCCAGCCTGAGATTTTCCATCCAATGAGATGGGAGTGCCGCGGTTGGTGCTGATGATTACATTTTCATCTTCAGGGATAATGCCAATCAGGTCGATTGCCAGTAAATCTACGATATCCTCAGTGCCGATCATATCGCCCCGCTGAACCATTTGAGCGTCAATGCGATTGATGATCAGTTGGGCGGGTCCTTTTTCTTCAGCTTCGACAATGCCAATGATGCGATCAGCGTCTCGTACGGCAGACACCTCAGGGTTGGTGACCACGAAGACACTGTCTGCTGGTGCAATGGCGTTACGGAAGCCGCGCTCGATACCAGCTGGTGAGTCGATGATGACCCAATCGTGCTCGAGTCGCAGATCATCACAAACCCGGACCATGTCACTGGGGGAGACAGCAGTTTTATCGCGAGTTTGCGCAGCAGGGATCAGAAAAAGTCCTTCAGTGCGTTTATCTCGGATCATGGCCTGGCGCAATCGGCAGCGTCCTTCAACCACATCTACAAGATCGTAGACGATGCGATTTTCCAAGCCTAATACGACGTCTAGATTACGTAAGCCGATGTCAGCATCGATGCATACCACTTTTTGTCCTATGGATGCCAGTGCGGCACCCAGATTTGCAGTGATCGTGGTTTTTCCCACACCACCTTTCCCTGAAGTGATCGTGATTACATTTGCGCCCATTTTATTGTCCTAAGATAAAACAATTTTCTAATATGATAAATTCTACTATTTGTGGAATTCCCAACCTTCAGCAATTACCTCGCCATCTTTGATGCGGGCAACCTCTGGGCGGGGAGTTCCTTTTTGGGGAGGGGTGATACTGATTTCCTCTGAGATTCTCAACTGCGTCGGGGTGAGTTCCAACGCACAAACGATTGCACTTTCGTCGCCTGAAGCCCCAGCGTGTACTGTACCTCGCAAGCGCCCCCAGACGATGATATTGCCACCTGCGATAATCTCTGCTCCTGGGTTGACATCGCCGATGATGATTATATGCCCGGGGTACGAAATGTTATTCCCAGATCGTAAGGTGCGTTTGACTAAGATTGCTTCGTCACCACCAATGCTGGTGTCGAAGGCGCGGCCAGAGCGTTCAGCAATCGGTTTTGCCAGATGGGTTTCCAGTCCCAATGTTTGCGCGAGTTCATTGGTCTGTGATGACTTGCTAATTACTGCCCGCAGTGTGACACCCTGTTCAGAGATTCTATCCCTCAGGCTGCCCAACTCGGCAGCTTTGAGGGAATGCTCACCAACATCGATGCTGAGATTTGCACCGCGGAAAAAATCTTCTTGCTCGCTCATCTGCGTGAGCAAAGCCTGGCGGAAATCAGCCCAATCTCCATCACCAACAGTGATCAATAGGCCATCATGAATGCCTTTAATTTGAAATTGGCTGGCCATAAAGACTCCGAATCTGCTCAAAAAACGATAGAAGTGATTATAGCATGAAGCGCTTATTGATTGCCTAATGCTACATCTATTGACTTCAATTCAAAATAGGCTTCGATCACCCGCCGAACGATGGGACCTGCAACGCTAGCGCCCTCCCCCCCGTTATAAACGAAAGCCACCACTGCGATCTCAGGATTTTCGTAGGGGGCATAAGCAACAGTCCAGGCATGAGTAGGCCAATCACCGGGCTTACATAGATTCTTTTCAGCAGCGAATTCGTCGCAATATTCGGCTGTACCAGTCTTCCCCGCAGCAGCGATATCGACTTTTTGGAAACCAACAGCATCGATAGCTAAAGTCCCTTGGGTAACTGCCAGGCGCATACCCTCTTGTATTTTTTGGATCACCCAAGGTTCTACGGTAGTTTTTTCACCGGTGAGTTTTGCCTCACATCCTCCAGCAGCAGTGGGGTCATTGAAGATATCAATGACTGGGTCTTGAGTGATATCCCATTTCATGTCTGGCTCAAAGCTTTGGACGATATTTCCTTCCGAATCGGTGATTTCATGAACCAGCGTGGGTCGCATCAATTTGCCATCGTTGGCAATGATCGCGGCGGACATGAGCACTTGAAGCGGTGTGGCGATCACAAAGCCTTGTCCTACACTGGAGATATAAGTATCACCAATGGCCCAGTTTTCTCCGTGATTGATACGTTTCCAGGTAGGGTCAGGGATAGTACCATCGGCTGCATCGGGCAGCTCAACTCCGGGCAGTTCGCCGTAGCCAATGGCGTGAGCATACGTTCCAAGCCGGCAGATACCCAACCCTTCAGGGACTTCATCCTTGTAACCACCACCCAACTTGTAGAAATAAACATTGCTGGAATTAGATATTCCGCCCAGGAAATCTAATTGTCCAAATCCTGCCCGGTTCCAGTCAACAAACTCGCGGTCGAAGCCAGGATCGTTTGGCGTGTATTTTTCTGTGATAGTGATCAACCCCGGCGTATCGATGATCTGATCTGGCGTCACGACCCCTTCATTCAGTGCGCCCACAGCGGTGGAAATTTTGAATACTGAGCCAGCTGGGAGTTCGGCGCCTACCGCGTGATTGAGCAAAGGATCGCGCACATCAGCGAGCAATTGATTGTAATAATACGTGGGGATAACGCGCGCCATGCGGTTATTTTCATAGGTCGGGAAGGAAACCATGGAAAGGATTTCCCCCGTCTGCGGGTTCATAGCAATGGCGACGCCGCTGGTGATACGCAATTCAGCGAAGTAAGCGTTCCATCCGCCAATCTCTCCCAGCAGGATACCCTCAGTAGCATCCTGCAAGCGAGTATCTATGGTCAAGGTGATATTTTGCCCAGGGATTGGAGCAATTGGAGGGTGGATGTCGCGCACAATCTGGCCGGCAACATCGACTTCCACTACACGTTTTCCAGGTTTTCCACGCAGGATGGCCTCGAAATAGCGTTCGACGCCAGCATAGCCGATTTTATCTCGGTTAGGGACAAACCCACGATCCCGATAGTATTCCTCATCGAATTGCGAAATCGGCCCTAAAAAGCCAATGATCGAGGCTGTCAGTGAGCCAGTGGGGTAATCTCGGATCGGTTCGATTTCAATGTCCACCCCAGGCCAGTCCACAGCTTTCTCTTGGATTATCATTGCCGTTGTACGGTCGATATTGCATTTGACTTTCACCGTGCGGAATGGAGCGCTGGTAATACCATAATCTGCAATTTGGGTGATACCATGTTCGGAGACACAAGGCACGTATGGGGTTTCGAGACTTATTTCCCCCAAGTTCACTGGAATATCAATGATTTCAGCGAGTTGGCGGTAAATTTCTTGAATTTCTCCAGGATCGTCTGGTAGGTTTGCGGGCAAGATCACCACATCATAGGATGCAACATTGTTAGCCAGGATGATGCCATTACGATCGTAGAGTACACCGCGCAGCGTAGAGAGACTGATCTCGCTAATGCGGTTTTCCTCTGCCAGTGATATGAATTCATCAAATCCCAAAACTTGCAGGCTGAATAGTCTCACAATATAGAAAGCGAAAATGAGCGCAATTATGACAATAAAAGCTAAAATGCGCCAGCCAGCCACGCGGTTTTTAAGAACTCCAGACTCATTCATATTTGATTTTCTTCAGGGTGCATCCAATTTGCTACATCTCTAATGATAGCGTACACGGGTGC
>CAZLNX010000062.1:0-21969 GCA_964560795.1 uncultured Anaerolineales bacterium
CTCGCCATCCAATAAAGCCCGGGCCATCCCCACAGCACGCACAGCCTGGGGAGGCAGCAAACCTCGCCGCCCGATTCCTTCGACTTTGCTTAGGACAGGCATCTCCGGTAAGCGAGAATTGATTTGATCCAAGACCTCTTCCTCCCAACCTTGAGTAACAGGCCAACCCTGCTTATCCTCATCGACGTAGGTTTCCATCGATATGGCCTTGTCGATCTCCTCGGCATATTCCGGCAAGTCTTCGAAGGGAAGTTCCACCAGGCCATCCCCTGTAGAGAGCAGATAGGATGTCATCTTTGGGCCGCGCACGATCCTGGTCTGGTTGTCTCCCAGTGATTTGCGGCTTTCATCCTCCCGCACCGCCACTCGCAGATACCCTTCGGCTCCGCTCAGGGCAGGTCCCAGGGGGATTTTCAAGGTAGCCGCATAGCCTGCTAGATATGCCGCCCGGTGGCCGGGGCGCAGTGGATGGATTACCTTCTGGCGCTTTGTAACTTCATCCTGGTACAGCACGGGCAGGGACGAGCTCGCCAGCGCATCGGCGCACTCATCTTCAGTAAGCCAGCTCACTTGGAAGATCATATTTCTCTGGTGTATTTTGGACAGGGGTAGCGCAACCGGGATCGCTGTACCGACTTCTGGCAGGGTATTTTTTTCATCGGACATTTGCCCAACCAAAACATACTGGTTGGGACTCTTGGGATCATCGGTGGGGAAGAGCGCCAGCCAATTGAAACTGAGTTTGCTCTCCGCCCAGGCCAATAATCGTTCTGGAATCACCAGGGCGATGACCCCGCCATTGACCAGGTAGGGTAGCGTACGCCGGATAATAGTTTTCTCGGGACTTTGCTCGCCACCGGTGTTGTCATAGGGCGGATTCAGTAAAGCTAAAGACATACTGCGGTGGGAAACCATCGTGCGGCGGGTATCGCCGTGGATGACCTGCTGTAAACGGCCTTCGGCTGCTTTGGCGCGTCCCGCTTCGATTTCCACGCCGAAGGTTTCGACTTCAGCACCCTTTTCGGTAAGCGTTTCAGCCAATGCCGCCAAAGCAGTCCCGTTGCCGGCGCAGGGGTCGAACAGGCGCAGGATGCCCTGGTGATCTTCTGGTGGCTTAAACAAATCTGCCAGGCGTTCGATCGCAGCCTGGCAGGTGGGGGTGTAGCCGTAGTTCAGGTAATGTTCAGGTCTCATGGTAAAGCCTCCAAAACTTCAATGATCTTTTCTTTAGAAAAACGATAGACAGCGACCGCATCGCTCCCCTCCACGGGCAGTCTTTCGCCTTGCCAGTTCAGGATGTTTCCAACATGCGGAACTGGCGGTACCGGATAGGGAGTGTGCTGGTGCAGGAAGGCCGAAAACTTGCCGGCAACGACCACCGTATCGTCCTCGGTTTCGTGGATGAAAAACAGGTCATCGTCCATTGCCGCGTTATAAGCGGTGAGCGTCCACAACGTTATTCCTTTGCCCTTGACGACCCGGCGTTCCGGCCATAGTTGGGCTTGTTTGCTGGCCTGATAATGTTCGCCAGCGATAGTGATCCACTTCTCCTTCTTAATGGCGTAGCGCAGACCGCGCAGCTCTTCCTGATTGCGCAGGGCAAAACGGGCAAAGACGAGTGTGTGCTCGTAGGGGCAGATGCAATCCGCTACCCCGTGGATATCTTTGATGCTGAATGTGATGATCATGGTTGACTCCTCTGGTGTGCCGGGGTAAATCTCCCCAGCTCCCAACCTCTTATACAGAAACAATTTCAACGGGTTGAGAAAGTTGGATAGCCACGCTTCCCGCCGTGTGCATCTGCAGCGCCTGGCGCACCTTGCCCCGCCAGATGATGAAGCGGTTGTCGTCGGGCATTTCGGCCAGGATGGCGTAGAGCGTGTCTTCGGAGAGCATGCACAAAACGTCTTCGATGGTGGCTGTTTCAGGTTCGCTAAAGAGATCTTCAATACCCGCTACGCTCAGTTTGGCTTCGTCGCGCGCCACCTCCCGGTAGGTTCTCACTAGCGGGCCGGTGATAGTTTCTTCTTGGGCCAGTTTGCGCTGCACTTCAGGGGCGAGCCCAGTAACATCGAATGCCACCGTGGGGGCGATCTCGCCTGTCTCGACCCGCCCGGCAATCTCAGGGACTAACTGGTTGAGTTTGGCGATCTTGCGCACGCGCTGCAGCGTGGCGTATCCCGCCCGGGCGATCTCTTCCACGCTCAGGCCTTGGCGCTGCAGTTCCTGGTAGGCCTTGAGTTCTGCGACCGGATTTTCGCTGCGGGTGGCATGGGCCAGGATGGTCAGGGCTGCTCCCAGGTCAGAAACAGTTGCCAACACGCTGTCCAGGCCGGCTGCTTTGGCTGCGGCTGTGCGCCGTCGGCCATCCAGAAGCTGGTAGCTGCCATCATCTTGGTGGGTGACGATGACCGGGAATTCTGACAAAAAGCCCTGATTTTGTATTGATCTGACCAGGGCTTTCTTGGGTTTGGCGTTCTCAAAGCCAACGATTTGGGAAATTGGGATGGTTTGCATGTTATTGCTCCTCTATGAAAATCGGCAGGCTGCTCTGGCTGGTAGCCTGGAATGCACCTTCAGCTTGCTTTTCTTCCTGGGCGTTGCGCCCAGCGATCACAGCCAGATTGGTGACAGGCAAGCGCATGAAGATGCCGTGTTGGTAGCTTGGCGCTATCCCCTTGGGACGCGGGTGGGCGCGATAGGTAACGCCGCCAGGGATCGTGCGGTAGCACTGGCCCATCTCTCCAGCATCAAGATCGCCTTCAGGGATATCGTGCCACCACAAGCCAGCGCATACTTCTTCGAGCTGGCTGAGATGTTTGAAGCAGGGGCACATCACCGTTGGGGGTTGGGGATACTGACCGAAGTTCTCGACCACCGCTCTGGCATGGATCAGCACCAGGCAGCTCTCCGGAGATAATTTGGAAAAATCCAGGGTACGGGGTAAGCGGCGTGATGCACCCTTGCGACGGACTTCTTCGACCATGTCGGCCACGTAGGGGTAGTATTCCCGTCCTACGATATCGAAGATATGCCAGATGCCGTTAAGTTTGATCAACTGCGGACCGACCGCAGTCAACCCCAGTGATCCGGGATCAACCGGCATCGGCGGATCCAGGATGAATGTTTCGATGGGCTGTCCCTGGTCGGAGAGCCGGGTTTCTGCATACACGCCGGCGGCTACTCTTTTGCCGCAGGCGCGTTGGTGAGAGTTAGGTTGAATCATGTTTGCCTCCATTGATAAAACTGTTATCTGATCGTAGAAGCCAGCAGCTTTCCGCAGGCCATGGACAGTGCAGCTTCGAAGCCGCTTGTGCCACCGCCGGGGATCTCCTGGATGACCGGTCCCAGCAAGGGGCTATCTGCTGCACCCACCCAGACCGTGAGTTGGGAGCAAGCGTTTGAGATTTTCAGGCTGATGCCTCCGCTGGCACATTGATCCAGGGCTTGCAGATGGCCGGCCAGTTCGCTGAAGCCAAAGCTCGCCACAACCCAGAACCTGCTGCTTTCGTCCTGGATCACATCGCCAATCGATGTGGAACGGGAAAAGCGAATGGTCTCGATGTCGGGGTTGTCGTGCCAGGAGTAATCGATATGCTGGGTCTTGGCGTAGGCTTCTTCGAGGTCTGCCGCTTTGACCCTGGCTACCAGATGATATTCATCCGGCCAGCCGAGTTGGCTGGCGTTTGCAGATTGGTCTCCATGGATACCACTTCCGGAATACAGCCTGATACGGTGATAGATGGTGAAGATCATGGCCGCCCCCCAAGGGATATCGTAGATGGTGGTTGGGAGTGAGCATAGGGAACTCCCAGGTTGATATGATCCCAACACTCATCTCGTACTTGATAACGGGCACGGCGCTCACAGACAACGCCATCAAAGGCTAATCGGCGTTCCTTGAGCGAAACCCAGCGGTTCCCGGCGATAATGATATGGTCGAGTAAATCTATATCTAGATTTTTCCCTGCTTGAACTAAGGCCCTCGTAATGGTCACGTCATCGGGCTGGGGGAAGGATCTTGGGAGGGGTGGTTGTGCACAGCGATGATCGCCGCGGCGTTGCGCTGTATGGCTGGTCGGAAAACCTCAGCCACCCGTACTTGGGCGCTGTTTAGGCTGCCTTTATAAACCTCCACGATATCCAGCACCCGGTTGCGAGTGTTGAGCACGATCACGCGCAGGTGCTCCTGCTCCAAAATCCCCATATCGTGCAGTACCAGCGCAGCAGCGTCCCCTGGGCTGTTAATCGTCTGGCGTTCTTCGGGCACATGCGTTGCCAGCCGTTTGCCAATCGCCAGGGCGGCTTTCAAGCGCGCTGCGGTACTCTGTCCCACTCCCTGCACTGTACCGATTTCGGCAATCTGGGCCAGGTACAGACCAGTCAGATCGCCAAAGCGTATTAGCAGGGCTTCGGCGATCTCGATTTGCCGAGGGCCGCCCACGATGGCCGCAAGTAGCTCGGCCAGGTTGCAGGCCTCTGCATCCTTGATGACCCGGCTGGCTGGCCGCTCCTGTTGGGGTAGATATTTCAACCTTGGTGTGGGCTGTAGAAAGGAAGTTTGGGTAGTCATGGATTGCTCCTTGAAATAAAAACAGGCCAGGGTTGTTAGCCCTGGCCTGTTTTCCAATGTAGGTTGGTTGGTAATTACGTACTATTCTTTTATCCCTTTGCCCTGACAAGCAGAGCAGAGCTTCGTATAGCCATTACAGCCCTTGCCACCGCACGTTGGACACCAGGCATGCCCCCAGGCGGTCTCGATGAACAAGTGCCAGGTATCTTCCGTAACCTGGTCGGGGAAAATGACCATACTTCCGGGCAGTGCTTCGATGATGCGGATAGGTTCCTCTGTCATGGTTTCGGGTAGTTGATGGGTTGTAATCGTAAATGTCATTGCGTCATCCTTTCTGCGAATCACAGATACCCGCCGTTAGGCGGACGTAGGGTGAAATCTCACGAATGATTTTGGGTCAGTTTTCCAACCTCTCTGAATCTTATGCAAAACTTCATTTGCCGAGACAATGCCCTCCACAGCATTGGTCACACTCACTGCGCGTTCCGGTGAGTCGGTGAAGACATCGTTGCTGACATCTCCGAGCAGATCTACGAAAATATTCAATGCTTCGGCCAGAAGCTCAGGTGGGATGCTGGTGACGTTGTTTACTGTAAACATGGTTTGTATTCTCCTTATTGGGAATGATTTCGCCCTATGTTTAGAACCACTGAGGCGACGTGGATGATTTGGATTTCGGGTAGCTCTTGATGGGCGCCCCTTTCGGGTGGGGTATCGGCTTGACCATCAGTCCAGTTCCATCAGCCGGTGCTCGATGAGCTCGCAGCGGCGCTGGTCCCCCTCGATCCGCTCAAGGGCCAGATGTAAGGCTCCAGGCCGGGTAACCGCCTTGAGCGCCTTGTAGAAAACGCTGCCAGGTTTATCCACCAGTCCGGTGAGCAGTTGCAGTTCCCACTGCCCGAATTCGGCTTGGTCATCTGGGCTCGATTCGCCAGCTGTATCTGCATCACTGGCTGTCTTCTCAACCGGCTCCGACCCCGGGGTATCGTCATCGCCGCCAAAACCGATCATCTCTGGCACGATCGAAGCAACTTTTGCCAGCAAGGCTTCAGCAGCTTCGCCGGCGAGTTGTTTTTTGAACTGGGCAGGGGGCAAATCTTCAGGGACGATCTCGGCTTTTGCCACCCGTTCCATCGCATCTAAGACATCCCCCGTCAGCGTTTGCGCTGGATTACTGTCGGGGCGCAGCGTTTGGTCGAGGATTTCCATGGCCTGGTTTTCTGTCAGCGTCTCTACTTCTGACCTTTCAAGAGCAGCGGAAATAGATAACTCTGGGTACGCCTCCAGAACCCTCTCTAGGACCCGTTCGCCACGGGCTAAGGCCTCCTGGACGAGACGTTTGTGCTCGCACCCATCGGCGGCGTTGAGCACCGGTACACCCCCGGCGACATGGGCTTTGGCTTTCAGCTTCTGATAGGCCAGACGTGTCATGCGCCAGACTTAGATCTCGGCTTCATCATTCGCTAGCTCTTGGGCGTCTGACAAACGGGGGTACTCATCCTGCCAACAAGGTTGGCCTTCAAGCTGAATTTCAACCCCGAAGTATTCGCGGGCCTGTTTGGCGGCTTCGACCAACGACCAGTCACCCAGATTCTCGCATCCAGCACCTTCATAGGAAGGATCTGGCACCGGGATGGGGATGTTGGATGGACTGTTATCCCAAACCGTCCAGCCGTGGGTGTATCGTTTGCCTTGCATATCCGTGTATGGCCCCCATATGCCGAAACGCCCCGAGTCGTAGCCAAACTGCCTCCCGTTATCAAACGAGGTCAGCACAACGGTTTCCGCTTTGGCGGCTACACCTGTTTCACGGTTACCTGGATAAGGGCCGCCGTGCTTGCCCCACTTGGCTTTATATTCAGGCAAATCGGTGATCGGCCTGGGTTTGAACCAAAGATCGCGTTCGATGCGTAGGCCGAGTGGACCGCGCACCTCCTGGATTTCTGACAGCGAGACGTAGCCAAGCTCGGTTTCATGCCCAACCACCAGGCCAAAACAGGTATCTTTGCCATCGTACTCGCTGAGAACCCAACTCCAATTTGAATCGGGGGTAAACAGCCTGATGACGGCAAGTGGGTCCTGCGCTTTTTCGGTGCTGTACAAGGGAGGGATCTTCATCCATTCGGGGATATAGTTGTAGGCGTCGCCCTTGCCGGCTTCGAAACCGGTGGGATCGGCGTCCATACCTTCGTCATCGAGGATGAGATGCACCACGCCTTCACCGGTGCGATGGGGTTCTTCTGCGCTTGTGAGCAGCCAGGCCAGTTCTTCCCGCTCGACGCGTTGCCGGAAGTACCAGCCCTTACGAGTCTTACCCCAGCGGGCACCTATACTTTTGAGCCGTTCTCGGACTTCAGAATTTGGCTTTTCCGGGAAGAAGAGCCAGGTCCAGTCCCGGTCATATTCGAGGCGAATTCCGTTGGTGTCGAAGACGTCATCGTCCTGTGCAATCTCATCCGCTGAAGCGGTCATCGCCCGCTCTGCAGCCCGTTCGATGGCCGTGACAACCTGGCTCACATACTGGTCTCCATGGTTATAGTCGGAGCATTTCTGCAGATAGGCCAGTCCCGTCGCTACGATCTGGCCTTCTTTTTCGATATGCCATCCTTGACGCTTCGGGGTGGCCTGGAAAACGGGCCAACCATTCTTGCCGGCGCGCACTTCGACGGTGAAATCCGCTACCTGGACGCACACGATCACGCCAGGGTATTTATCTTCGAAGACAGCCGCGCCATTCCAGGACGCGGCCCGGTAATAATCAGTTATTGGATCGCTTTCTCCGGGGTCATACCCGAATAGCCTCCAGCCGCATGCTTCAAGTGCTTTACCGATGCGAGCCACAGCCCGCTTTCGTTTTGTGTGATGGAGTCCCATCGTACATCTCCTAACCCGGACAAGCCGGTGATATAGGTATTTTTGGAATCCACGGACGGAGGCGCGCAGAGCGAGCGTCCGGCGAGGACACCAAGATCACGAAAGATATCTTGGTGTTTTTCGTGAACTTCGTGGATTCGGTTTTTTATAAAGCTACTGACTGCTATGTAGCTCTACGCTTCCCCTTCACTGCTACTCAAGGCCAATGGCATTACAACGTGCAGGAAATCATCCGTTCCTACCGGCCGGATCACCCCGGGGCTGGTGTTTGAGATCATCTCAATAGCCACATTGGGGGTGTCCAATACCTTCAAGATATCGAGTAGATAGCGCACGTTGAATGCGATCTTTAACGCTTCACCTTCGGTGGTAGCTTCTGCATCGATGACCGTGCGGCTCGAACCGGTCTCGTCTTCCACTGTGCCGTTGACGTTCAAGACCACCGTGTTGTTGCTGGGGTTCTCACGGGCGAAGATAGCCGCTCGTTTGCAGGCCCTGGAAAAGGCTTCTGTGGAGAGCACGGCGCGTGTACCCCATTCAACCGGGATGATCTGCTTGTAGTCCAGGAAGCTACCTTCGATGACCTGCGAGGCCAGCCAGAGCCTCTCCGTCTTGAAGACAACCCGGCTTTCCGTGAAGGTCATCGCAACCCCCTCGTCGTTACCGCTGATGCGCACCCATTCGTCCAGTGCCTGAGCAGGCAGGATGGTCTGGACCCGCTCAGGTGCCGGCGATGACAGCACCGCCTTACCCTCCGACATGCGGAACCCGTCGGCGGCTACCATGGTGATCGTATTGCCTTCGATGGCTACTAACACTCCGGTCAGCACCGGTCGCCCTTGATCCGAGGCGGCAGACACAGACACCTTACGGATCATTTCTTTGAGATCGGCAGCGCTAATTTCGATTTCTGATCCGGGACCAGGCTCCGGCAGGGGCGGGAACTCCCCGGCTTCGATGCCCTTTACTTTAGTCCTCGTCCCCCCACAGCGAACGTTGAGCGTTTGGGTTTCGCTGTCAAGCTCGAGACCCACCTGGTCAGGTAGGAATGTGCCCACCAGGTCGGTAAGGGTATGCGCCGGCACGGTGATGGCGCCTTCCTTCTCGATCAAGGCGTCGATCCAGCATATGGTGGTCGTCTCCAGGTTGGTGGTTGTCAGGCACAGACGGCCTTCGTCGGTGGCCATCAGTACATTGCCCAACACAGGTAACGTGCTACGTAGTGAGGCGGTGCGCGCTACCGTGCGCAGGCCATAGGCCAGGTTCTCGGCTAAAATCTTGATCTTCATGGTGAAATTTCCTTTCTCGACTAGCAGAACGCTGCTTCTAGCTCGGCGCTGCATGTTTGTGCAATCCGCGCTGGAACGGGGATCGGTACCTCGTTCAGGTGGGCGATATACAGGCTGTGCCCGCGTGAGATGATCGACCCCCAATGCGAGGTGTTGAAAATCTCCAGGGCGGCTAGCTTGACCGGGATGTTTGTCAACCAGGGAATAAACCAGGCTTCCATAGGATGTTCCGCCTGGATGGCAGCCCCGGCGATAGTCAGCCACAGCCGTTCGCGTTGTTCTTCAGACAGGTTTACCCCTGGCGCGCTGTCAATGCACTCGAAGACGAAATCGATAAAAGCGGCATCGAGGCCTGTCTGGTGGTATTTGGCGTAGTAACGACGGGAAGCTTGACACGTCTCCCAGGTATCCAGGATCACGCCGCGAAAGTACGATGGCGGCGGTGGCTTGAGCACCCGCTCCGGATCATAGTCGGGGATGGGGGCAACGCTGGTCAGGCTCCCCCACAGCTTGCCGCCATATTGGATCGGGCCCTCTTCTGTGGCTCGGATATAGACCTGTACGCCCGTGTCTTTACGCGGGTTGACTGGAGACTTCGAACGGTGTGTGATCTGTACGCAGGGTGAGCAGAGCAGTTCACTAACCTGGATAGGCTGATCTAAATCCAGCATCGGGACCGGGCGGGGGATGGGTTCGAACATAGCTTTACCTCCAACGAAAAAGCCCCCCGCAGCAGGCGCTGCGGGGGGCTAGTAATTAAAATAGAAGAAGTAATTAGGATTGGTATCGGAGTGGGAATCGCTCCGGGTGTTCTAGAGCATCAAGCTCAATATCGATATCCAAGTCAGGCCAATGGAATTCTCCAGGCCCAATCTGTTGAACATTATAGATTTGCGGTATGCTGGCATCTAAAAACCCTGGATAATCTTGGAAAGGGACAAAATACTCCTTATCATCCAGCAAGAGCCAGAAGCCCAAATGACTTATATTTGTGACCTCACTGAGAGAAGTGTTGATTCCATCTGGTGATAAACTCATCTCGAGCTCCTGTACAATAGTTTCAATCTTCGCAAGTTCTTTTGTCTTCAAGCCGTAATATTTTTCCAAAGCCACAATGGGTTCCAACCAAAATTTGGCAGTTCCATCAGCGGATGCGATGTGTACGTGCATGCGACTTTCTTCCCGGCTATTGAAAAAGAACCGGAAGGGGCCTTCACGATAGATTGTGGGTGTCATAAATTGCTCCTATCTCATTATACTCGATGCTTTCTCACATTGGGCAATCATCACCTTCCTGTTTCTCCATGCCGCCGGCCGGGTCGAGAGTCTGCTCGCTGCGGGCGGATAAGAATTGCACCGTTTGGGCGACAACTTCGTACGAAGCGCCCCACGAGGCGTCTTGCCGTTTATAAAGGCGCGGCCCGCCGCTTTGCTTGTCGGGGTTCAAACGCCCTTCGACGAGCACCCGGCTGCCGCGGCGCAGATACTCCTTGCAGGTTTCTGCCTGCCGGCCCCAGGCGGCGACGCGGAACCAGGTGGTTTCGTCTACCTGCTGCCCGTCTGAACTGGTATAGCGGCGGTTAGCAGCCACAGAGAAATTGGTAACAGCTTGACCGCTGGGGGTATAGCGCATTTCAGGATCGCCGCTTAGGTTGCCGACGATGATGATCTTTTGGTACATGAGATTCTCCTTGTGTTGGACTTTTGGATTGTATTGGTTTTGGATAGTGGGTATCTCCGGCCTATCCCAATGCTGCGGAAGCAGGCTGGTAGTGAGACGCCGGCACGCTTTGTGGTGGGGGAGTAGGCTTGATTGGGATGATCCTATCCGGCGATATTGTCAGCAGATGATTGCCGACTTCGACCGCCCCGTCCAGGTCGTCTTCGAGCCAGGGTTCCGTCGCCAGCACCTGCACTGGCACGGTCGAACGCCGGGCAATCCCCCGAGCGACTTGGACAGCATCGAGCAGGCTGCCGACAACGGGCCGGCAACGGTTCAGGGCGAGGCGGGGTGTTTCCCATGCCAGGACGAAGTTGCCGGAGAAGGCGCCCATCTCTGCAATGCTTAACTCAGACCATTTGATATTCTCCGTCCTTCGCTGGATCGCATCGTCGATCGTCACCCAGGCGATTCCGTTTTCACAGTCGATCTTATCTTCGATGCCTTTTAGGATTTCCCTGGCCAGGGATTGAGACATCGGCAAAGCCATGTTTTTCGCCTGGAAGTAAATGTCTTCCGTATGCCAGACGTGCACGGTAAATTCGATCCAATGCTCTCGCAGCGGTTCGGCGATATCTTCCGGTTCGACCTGGATGCCTCTGAAATCAGCCAGATACTGCTGCACCGTGCGGGCCATATTGATGATTTGATGTTCGTACATAGCGGCTCCTTTTGATGGTTGAATTGGGATTTTTTTGTTGGAATAAGAATGCCTTGTGGGTGGGCTCACCTCCTTTTGGTGTGTGTATTTTCCGAGTATTGACCAGGTAATTACGTCGTGATATAGTGCGACGTAGAGGTACATCTATGTCTGATCTCATTACCCGAACCTACCGTTTCTCTGAAGAGACCCTTGCGCAGATTGAATGGCTGGCAGCCAGACTAGGCGGACTAGACGCAACCAGCGTCCTGCGCCAGGCCATCGCCGAGCTCTACCACCGCAAGCAGGCGGAGTGGAAAGCTCGCCTGGTGGATCAGGGAGACGGTTCCTATACTTTACAAGTTGGCGAGCGTACGCTGGCTCAGGTTAACGCTTCTGTGTTGGATAAACTGCCGGAGGGCGAGCGGGAAGGTATTTTGACAGGCGATGCGGATGGCCTCTCAGTGTTGACTTTGCTGCTGCTCGGGGCCGCTGCGGGGGATGAGGTAGTCTGGCTCAGTAATGATCTGCTAGAGAAATAGCGCTCCACTACTCACTCATTATCCGATCGTGCTGTTGACTTCAAGCAACATACAATCCCCCTTTAGTGTCCTAAAAGAAACAGCCCCGCTGGAATTTTCAGCGGGGCTGTCGAGTCGAACGGAAAGCGTATCAGATTTAGTTATCGAGGATCAAATGGGTCCAATGAGCACCCGCACGTTGGGCAGATTGCGCCAAGGGTCGATCTACGGTCCAGAATTCGGTTTGTAAACTTTCTGCCACAGCCAGGTAAGCGCTGTCGTAGGTTTTCGATTGGCCTAAACGCTCGGCCCAGTCCAGGGCTTGTCGGTGGAGGGCCAGGCTGGCCGGCACATCCTGGATGTTGATATTCCAGACTTGTTCTAAGGCGAAGTCTAGCTCATCGGAGGGAAGATAATCCGCGACCACCGCTTTGCGCAAAACAGTGCTGACTTCGTAGCTCCACAAGGCCGGGGCGGCAAAGATCACGCCCTGGCGCTTCCAGTCCAGCACGAGCTCCGTAGCCTGCTCCGAGTAGGGTAGGGGGATAACCAGCGAAGCAATCAGGTTGGCGTCCAGTACGATATTCATACTTCCGGCTCCCCGCGCTCATCGAATTCCGCGATGCGCTCCTGGCGGGCTTCAGCCAGCAAATCTTCAGTGACTAGGCCACGTCGCTCCTGGATGGTTCGCCTCAGTTCAGCCAGCGCTTGGATAGCCTGGATTTCCTTACGCTGCTTTTCGTCGAGATTGTGTTCGACTAGATAGTCTTGCACGATCTCGCGCACCACATGAGAGAGGCTTTGTTGACGCTGATGGGCGATTTCAGATAACGCCTGGTGCTGTTGGGGTTCTAACAAGATTTGGGCACGGTATTTCGTCATGATTGTTTCTCCTATATTAAGTATACACCTACACCTACACCTGTGCAATATATGCCTGCCCCTTATTTCAGCGTACAGAATTTGGTGAAAAAACATCAGCTTAAATCAATTTTGGGAGAACCCCCCCCGCATGGATAAGCCTGGGGTGCATGTTTTGAAGCACAGTCTTCTGATATTTTCCGTAGATTGGGCAGTTTCACCGGGATCGGCGAAAGTTAAACACTCGGATTTGCTCTTGACAAGGTTCGCATTCCGCCTTATTATGTACGTACGACAACAAATAATATGTACGTAAGGATGTGGCATGAAAACAATTTCCCCAACCGAACTGCGGGCTAATATCTATAACCTGCTAGAGGAGATATTGAACACAGGTATCCCTCTCGAAATCAAGAAGGGCGACAAAAAACTGAAAATCGTACCTGTCGATCAGGTGGATAAGCTCAAGAATTTAGTCCATAGACCTGATGCAATCCAGGGCGATCCGGAAGAACTTGCAGAGATCAGTTGGGCGGATGAGGTGAATCTTGATTTACCTTGATTCACACATCGTCGTTTGGTTGTATGCGGGATTGGTCGATAAATTCAGCCAGCCAGTCAAGACCCTCATGAACGAAAATGAGGTCTTCATCTCGCCTATTATTCGCCTGGAATTGCAGTATCTATACGAAATTCAGCGGGTCACGGATACTGCCAATATCATCGTAGCAGATCTATCGAACCGTATAGGCCTCCAAGTTTGTGATAAGGATTTCGATGCTGTTGTCAGCCAGGCAATGGCAGTTTCCTGGACACGCGATCCCTTCGATCGGTTAATTGTGGCCAATGCAGCACTACATGACACCGTTTTGATTTCCAAAGATCAAAACATACTCGACCATTACGTTCACGCTAGATGGTAGCAGGCCTATTAATGGCAACTGAAATCACACAAAGGATAAAAGACGAACTCTCTCAGATAGAGTACGAGAAAGATGTCAAAGTCATTTACGCCTGCGAATCTGGAAGCCGCGCTTGGGGCTTCCCGTCCCAAGACAGCGATTATGATATTCGCTTCATTTACGTTCATCGCCCAGATTGGTATTTGTCGATTTCCAAACAGCGCAATGTAATCGAAAAGCCGATTAGCGACAATCTCGATATAAGTGGCTGGGAACTACAGAAGGCTTTACAGCTTTTCAGAAAATCAAATCCGCCTCTGATGGAATGGCTTGGCTCTCCAATAGTGTATTGGGAAAAATACAAAACCGTCCAGGAATTGCGGGCAATGGCTCCGAAATATTATTCTCGCAACGCCTGCACATATCACTATTTACACATGGCTGAGGGCAATTTTCGAGATTATCTGCGCGGCAGCGAAGTTTGGGTAAAGAAGTATTTCTATGTTTTGCGCCCTTTGTTAGCTATTCTTTGGATGGAGCAAGATCTTGGGGTAGTTCCTACGAATTTCAATGTCATTGTAAAAAACCTGGATATGGATGACTCTCTGCGCCAGGCTATCAATGATCTGATCGAAGGAAAGAAAGCCGGCAGAGAATTACACCACGGCCCCCGCAATGAAACGATTAGTGCGTTCATCGAAAGGGAAATCGATCGTCTATCTCAAAATAAGCCCGCATATCCTCGCCAGATTGCGCTAGTTGAACCATTGGACAAATTGTTTATACGTTCTTTACACGAAATATGGCCTGGGTACTTGGGTGTACACTTAGCCCACACTTCGCCGGATTGAGCAAAGGAGCACGTGAGCACGCTGGGTGCTAGGGAGATGTTTTTTCACCCAAACTTCCCCTCTCCCTAGCCCCCTGCTCACTTCAGTTTTGGCTCATCATGCTCACGGCGATAATCCCCGCTTCCAGGGAACGCAGCGCTTCCGGTGATGGGAACAGGCCTTTCCCGCCCCCGGCCAGGTAGTCTTGGATTTCCCGGCGATATGCTGGGTCTTTGACATGGGGTAGGGCCGCGTGGATGATATCCACAGCGTCTACCAGCATGCCCACTAAACGTATGCCTTCTGCTTGCCAGTTGGTCATTTTGTGTTTCTCCTTTTGCCGTCGAGAATCGCAAAAGCGCCCAGGAGAACGGCGTCATCCTGGGTCCTATTTTTTGTGCTGATCGCTGTTGGGGATTGATGTTGCAACCTGGCTTACAGGCTGATTTTTGCATTGAGGTTATGGTCGTACCCAACCGGGAAGCAGGTTACAGACCGCTGACGGCGGACGGCAGATGGACGAAACCGGATCTCAAAAGAGAATGTCAGCGGTCTGTGGTCAGCAGTCGGCGGTCGATGGTCACAACCCCGGCGGCCACCAACCGGAGAGGATGGCTTCGTCAGGATCGAGGTCCTCTGGGGGAAACATGACCGTATACTGCCCCCTTGGTCCTTTTTTGATGGCTTGGGCGACCGGCTCGATCCAACCATAGCCGGCCTCGTCGGGGTCAGGAATTAGCAGGTATTCGTATTGGGGATGCTGGCTAAACCAGTCCAGCATGGTGTAGGCTGGTGTGGCGCCGGCCGTGTAAACGGCACGGACAGAGTCCATGCCTTTTTCGTGCAGCGCCTGGTTGAAGATCAACATATCCACCATGCCTTCCACCACGATGACCAGCTTCGTGCGGCTGTTGATGCGCCAGGCCCCCATGGGTTGCAGCAATCTACCCCAGGTCTGGTATTTCATGGCCGCCTTTTCTCGCAAATGTCGCACCTGGATGGCCAGCGGTTTGGTGGCCGGTTCAGCGTACACCACCCCGCCGGCCCACAGCCACCAACCCTTGCCAGAAACCAGGCGGCTCTGCACCGCCGATTGCCAGGTGCTGTGCTGCACCCTCGGCCGCGGGACGCCGACCCCCAGGCCATAGATCAGGGCTGTTTGAAAGGAAACCTTGCGCTGGTCCCGCAGGTACGCCCAGGCCTGGCTGTCATGGAAGGCACTCCGGGAGACGGACAGGGCTTCGTCCAACACGCGCACTTCGTGGGGCTGCACGATTTCAGGTTCGTAGTTATATGCCGCCGGCGCAGGATGCCAATCTTCCCCCAATTTTTTAGCCAGGGCTTTGATGCTGCCCCCGCTGGCGCCACAGCGCAGGCACTTCCAGTACCCCTCGTCGATCTGCAGGCCAAAGTTAGGCTGTCCTGAAATCCCTGCTTTTTGCTCGTCGGGGTGAAAAGGACACCACCAGGTCGCCCAGCGGCGGCGCTCGTCGACTTTCGCAGGCACGCCAAGCAACGCCCTGGCACCCTCGAGGATGTCGGTCATAGGATAGAACTCCTTTCCGATGAATGCATTCATCGGACTTATTGATTGTATATATATGTCGCTGTAGGTACTGCGCAGCTATCTGCTCGCCTAATCTAGGCCAATAGTGTCAGTACCATCTGGAATGAATCCAGTGCACGGTACAGCAATTGGTGCGGGTCGCTGGCAGCGATTCCCAGTAGAAACAAGACGTATGCCATTGTTCTCACAGCTGATCTCCTTGTGTCATGGTTATGTTTTGTAATTCGGCAAGTCCCACGAGACGCAATCATCCCGTGGGGGGGGCATAACCATACATCGGAAAGCATGAGGAGGGGAGATCGTCATCACTTTCGTGAGAGTACAGTGGAAGGTGTTGCCATTGTGGAAAATGCTCCCCGTGCTGGCAAGTGAGAACCGGGCTGTCTATTCATCGGTCGAGATTTTTGCATTTTGCCCTTGCGTTTGTGTAGGATTTTGGTATACTAAGAACATATGTTCGCTTTGGTGAGTGGACAAACATTGAGCAGCGGCGGCCACCGCTGCTTTTGTTTTGGGGGTGCACATGGTTGAACCTCCTTGTAAGGTGGAAAGAATTTGGTTGGCCTGGCTTTCAGCCGCTTCCGGGGAAACGCCTGAGGCTGTCGGGGCTGCGATAAGCGCTCTTTTGTATCTGGAATGCATGGGCGTGCTCCTTATTTGGCCGATAAGGCCGATAAGATCTTCAAAAAGTCGGCGTCATCTCCACTACCGTTAAGATTGCCGGCAGCGTCGATGCTTTTCGCCAGCAAGCAGACGACATCGGGGCACTTATCGTTGGCACTTTCTTCGCCGTTTCCGCTGGCCAATGTTGGCAGGGAGAACAGTACGATGAGCACCAGTAGAACGAGCATGACTTTCTTGAACATGACTACCTCCTGGATAGACTTGAGATGGAAGGAAATAGAATTGAAGGAATCAAAAACGGGCGCCGCCCGGGATAGACCCGGAACAGCGCCCATTTTTCTTCTGCAGAGGTTCCCTGCCCAGGCTGGCCAATGGCGCTGGGGGGATTTACCCGCAGGCTGTATTCAGTTGTCGCCGGATAGACTCGCGCCGACCGGGGAAGTGTCTTTTGGACCCTACGTCCCGACAAAACGAAAAAGCCCCTCAGGGCATTAGATATCCTGAGTGGTTGATAGAACACAGCTACCCACCGTTTAAGGTAAGAGCTACCTTCATCTATTTGGTTGATAAACTTTAGGGAAGACAGGAATGGAAACAGTTTTCCATGGCAGAGAGAGCCTTGGGGACTGTTTCATATTGGGAATAAATACAGCGGCTGCGACGGGAAGCATGCTGGCTTGATGATGCAAAGCTAAATTGTTCTCAAGTAGAGAGAGCGGCGCGTATCGACGCCAATCCAAAGTTTCAGTACAAACCTAAGCAACACCATGTTGGTTGAGCATCTCTAGATGTTCATATCAAGACAAGCAGTACGGATTCGAAGCGTGTCAGCAGTTTAGTCAGCAATCAGGAACGTAAAATCTTTCTCTCGAGGAGAATGTGTTTTTACAATCACTAAAACCTAGCTTTCGCCAGGCTTTTTCAGGGGGGAAAATATAGATTGTCGATCAAAAATGAAGTACTGAGATTATATAGGTGATTTCCCGATGACGTCAAGGTCGTAAACAGCCAGATAGCTATCAGATTAATTGAAGACGGAAATAATTGTCTCTCGACGGAGTGAAGCAGCTCATGTTTTATCTGTGATTTTCTGTAAGGCGAAAAAATAAAAATACATGCTTGACAAATTATGTTCTGTGTATAAAATATGACGTAAGATGACATTTTCCTTACACAACACCCTATTCAAAACCCGCATGAGGTATTAATCCTATGATTGCCAAAACCTTAGGCGCTACCAGTGCACAATTGCTCACAACGCTGGCCGAGGACAACCGAACTGTTTTTTCCATTGCTGACGCGCAAGAGATTTTAGGAAAAAGCTACAATGCCACATTACACATCTTGCGCCGGCTTACCCGCGCCAGCTGGTTGGTGCGCTTGACAGCTGGACGGTATGCCATCGTGCCACTCTCGTCAGGGAGTGAAGCCACGCCGCAACTTAACCGCTACGTTGTCGCCCGCGAGATTTTAGATGAAACACCTTATTATTTCTCGCACGAAAGCGCCATGGATATTCACAATATGTTAACCCGCCCTGTCACGCGCGTAGTTGTTACAACGCCTCGGCGGCTAGCCAATCGGGAAATCTTAGATGTCCCATATCATTTCGTCTCTGCTCCTCAAACGGCCTTGTGGGGTTGTGAATCGCCCTGGGTGACAACCTACGAGCAAGTCATTACCAGCGATCTGGAAAGAACCATCCTGGATGGCCTAAAACGCTCTGATCTGTGCGCCGGCATCAGCCAGGTAGCCGTTGGTCTGTGGATGCGCCAGGATGATTTCAATTGGGAAAGAATGGGGCACTATGCCAAAAAATTAGGCCACCGCGCTGCAGCCCAGCGATTAGGCTATCTATTGGAACTTTATGAGCTGGGTACACAGGCTTTGATCAAAGAATTGCAAGCCCTGGTCAGCACAGGGTACGCCTTACTTGACCCATTACTGTCTGACGAGGGCACGTATTTAGCCCGCTGGCGGTTGCGTCTCAACCTGGGAGCGGAGACATTACTGGTGATGGTGAGAACGTGAACCAGGTTACTGAGGTTGAAAGAGCAGGGCCATCTTCCCACAAAGTGCGTACAAAATTCATAGCGGACGATCAATGCGCTAGGTTAACGCAGAGATGGTACGTCGCTTCAGCGTTGAATAGTTGATGTTGACTGAGCGCTATCAGCCAAGTATAATAGTTTATGTATGCACAATACCACAGCAATAGTTGTATTGTGCTTATCTGTATCTCGAAGGTTGAACACAAAATGACCGTCCAATCGGATACGATTCAGCTCAGCCACCTGGAGCAAACCATCTACTTTGCTTGTCAGCGGCAGGGCATCATCTTGCTCGATGCTGACATCGCCAGCCGCCTGGTGGATGTCTCTCGCAAACACGCCATCAATTTGCTTTCCAGTATGGCACTCAAGGGCGCTCTCTATCGCATTGGGCGGGGCCGCTATGTGGTTATCTCACCTGATGTGCTCTACGGGCGAAAGAGTTACGTCATCGATCCACATCTGATCATCGACGAATTGATGAGGGCCGACGGAGCAGGAGATGCTTATTACGTCGCCTACCAGAGTGCGGCATCCTTACACGGGGCCGCTCACCAGCTTCCCTTCGCCTTGATGGTCGTTTTACCCCATCAACGCCGCCCAATCGAGTTAGGCCAGACGCAGATAATGTTCGTCCAACTCAAGCGATCTAAGCTCTTTGGTTCTCACGAAATGACCTACCGAGAAACCCACCTCAACGTATCTGACCTTGAAAAGACCATCCTGGACTGTTTGGAAAGGTTCGATCTCTGCGGTGGGGTGGACGAAGTGGCCCGTACCATCAGTGTCCTGATTGAGAAGATGGCGGCGGACAAGCTCCTGGACTACCTCAGGCGGATGGACAACCAGGCCTTAGCTCAACGGCTGGGATTTATCCTAGAACGCCTGAGCACGCTTCAATCAATAGATGAAAATCTGATTGCGGATATCGCTCGTTTTATCGGTGAACACACCTATCCGCTGGACCCTCACGGGATAAGCGAAGGGGAGGTGTCTGCCCGCTGGAACATCCGAGAAAACATCGACGTACTAAGGGAGATTTGAATGGAGATCACAACACGCGCCATCCGCACCTGGGCCGACGAGAATGACGTCCCTGATCTAACACTGGCAGAGTTGGACTACCGGCTGGTCCACGCTCTTCAGGCCATCTATGCCGACCCTTTCCTGCGTGACCGTCTTTATCTTAAGGGTGGCACCGCCCTGAATAAGTTTTACATCCCGAATCAGGGGCGTCTCTCCGTTGATCTGGACTTCAATGTTGTCGGTTCCAGGGATCAGGTGTTGGAGGAGCGCACGCAGTTCAGCCAAAGGGTGATGAATGTATTGGGGAAGCAGGACAGCAGTTACGACTTTACTTATCGATGGCGCTACGAGCAAGCGACCGTTTACGCTCGTTATGCACCGCAGACTGGTGTCGCTCAGCAGCGGTTGAAGGTAGAAATCTCGTTTATCGAACGCGTCGCGATCATGGATCGGGAAGAGCAAATCCTACCTGGGTCCTTATTTGGATATCCGGTAGTGGTCAACACATATCATTTGGAAGAACTGACCAGCACCAAGTTGCGCGCTTTGCATGATCGCAGGAAGGGCCGTGACATTTATGACTTGTTTCACATCGCGGGTTTTGACCTGAACCGCGTCGCCGTGCGAAAGATGGTACTCTACTACTTCTACCGGGCTAACAAAATCTTTAACTATCCTCTTTTTGTCAATAACATCGAACAGAAGATAGCCAAACGCAGCTTCCGCGACGATGTGCGAGGTCTGATCCGTCAGGGCAGCTCATTGGACTGGTCAGCTGCGTGTGAGCAAGTGTTGGATTATTTTTCATTCTTAGAAGAATTGGATGATCGGGATAATCTCTTCCTGGATTTGGCTAAATACCTGTTACACAAGCCCTACCCAAAAGTAAGTGATGAGATTATTAGTGGCATCGAACATCCATTGGCCTGGCTGATGGAGGGTTTACCCATTTCGGACCATGCGGCAGCTATGGCTCAGGAGGATATTAGGATATTCTCGTCCGAATCAGCAAAATAAATGATATTGTGTGTGTGGGAGATATTTCAGATGCAGATTGACGTCTATGACCAAATTAGGCTTGATAGGTGAATAGTCAGGTGCGATGACATCCTGTAAGATATTTGAACACCTTGAAATCATTGTAAAAAGCACACTGAATAACCCAAGTTCACAGTATGGTAAGAGGTGCGATACGGGTTGAAAACGGGGAATTCCAATTGTGGGTCGGCTGTTGGCGCATTCATAGGTTCATATAACCAGGTGGGGGACCGTGAAACCCTTAACTGCGCAGGCATTTGCAGGTTAGCGAACCGCGTTTCAAAAGCTGATAACATGGCCGTAAAACCGGATAGATAGTGGCTTTATCTATCACCACCGATACCCAAACACCTACTCTTATCACATCCAATCAATCAAACAGCTTTGGGGGATATTTTAAAGACACCCTGCCCCGCTACTCTGTAGAATTGCATCAAGATGACTATACCTAATGCTCCTACAGGAAACAGGTTTCTAGCAGGTGGTCACAGATGCCAAAACAAATAACACAAGATAATCCAGACTTACCAGAATCCCAGGTGATCGGTGAACTCACCAAGTTGATCTGTGCCTGTTTCCCGGACATGCCCCAGGCCTCTGCCAGCGCTTTGGCGGCCTCTGAAGCCATGAAAGACCTGCGTGCGATTACCTCAGCATATCGCCAGGCCCTGCATTCTCCCCATTTCAGCACTGACTTCGTCGTCGTGGTATTTTATCACCTGGTGCAGCAAACCCTCTCCCAAATCAATGGCCGCATTGCTGGTAACCCAGCTTACCAACAAGCCCTGTCCCCCAGCGGTTTGGATTGGCGCAACCGGTCATAAAACTAATCTCTTGGAGGAACCCCATGCTCGAACGACTCAAATCAATCGGCCTGAACGTAGGTATTATCGGACTCTCGATCGCTGTATTCTTGCTTACGTTCTTCGGTATGAAATGGTTCGCAGAAGCGCAAGTGCCCCCCACCATAGAAGTTCTCGCGGCTGCGACCGATTTAGAAATAGGGGATGTCATCACAGCAGGGGATATCAGCCAGAAAACCGTGTATCAGGACGACAACCTGGATGTATATATCCCTGCCGGTGAGAGCGGCACGCTCATAGGCGGCTCTGTGGCGCTGCCGATTGGCGCTGGCCAACCGATCTTCCGCAACGCGGTATTGGCTCCAGCGGGAGAAGGCACACGTCTTTCAGCAGTGCTGGCTCAGTTTCCTGACCACAGTCTCTTCCCGCTGTCCTTGGAAGCCAAAAACGTCGTTGCACCGGACATCGAAACCTTCTTACCCGGCGATCTGATCGGCCTGACAGTGGTGATGGGGTCCCGCCCGCAGCCACCTGTTACACCAACTGCACAACCCGAAATCATTACGGGGTTGAATTTCGGGGAGGGCGAAATAGTCTCAGCAATTCCCGGAAGTTAGGGGGAGAAAAGGTTGACAAGGGTTTTCGTAAAC
>CAZLNX010000063.1:0-21949 GCA_964560795.1 uncultured Anaerolineales bacterium
CCCCGATTAGTTCAGCCGTCTCAAAATGGGAAGTTATTTTTGCACGCCTCCGTAGAGGTTGCCACCATTCAACCAGCGCATCACCAAGTAAGCACCATCATCACCACGCCAATAATCATAAAGCGGAACGATATGCGGGTGTTCCAGTCGGGCGATTAACTTAGCCTCCACATCGAAGCGCTGGACGAACTCATCTTCATCCGCATAATGAGGCAAGATCATCTTTATCGCTACTTGGCGTCCCACACTTGGTTGGTTGGCGCGGAATACCATGCCAAATCCGCCCTGTCCTATGCGCTTATCTATTTCATAGCCGCGCATAATACAAGACTCATATGATAAGGTTTTGCGGTCTTCTCCTTGGCCCATAGTAATTCCTAATGTAGGCTATCCTTTCGGATATCACATTATATAACACTATCTATCGAGACAAGGGATGGAATCACAACTTACGGGTTTGATTCCATCTGTATTGCATTCATATTGTATATCCCCCTTCGGTAATATTGCCTTTCAATCTAATATCACATATACTGAATTCATCCAATGCTGATCGTGCCAGCATCGCCTCCCCATCTTCCCATCTCTCTTCCAAACACTTTGGGGCACAACTTTAAGCTAGAGGCGCGTTTGTGCCATAAGTAAACTGGTCTCCAAATTCGTAAAGGTCATTCATTTTTTTTGAATGCCGCGAATCTGTTCAGATCACCTTTCTACCTGGTACATTTAAGACAGATTTTGTGAGGTATGATTATGACTTCGCAATTCAAGATATTAATTATTTTGATCTTATTATTTGGAATCGCGATTGCCCTATTCACATGTAAGTTCACTCCACCAGTGCCGAAGGCCTTTTTAGATTCCGCATCTCACACAGCAACATATACACCCACAGCCTCACCAACATCAACCCAGACTGCTACATCAATCTATTCACCAACAGCAACCTTTACACAGACAACTACCGCTACCCCATCGTCAACAGCAACTGCAACGCCAACTTCTACGACAACCGCATCCCCGACACCAACCCCCACGGAAGAAAAAACTCTCCTCGGGCCAGATTTAGAAGATTTTCCTCCCGGATATAACCCGTTGACAGGTTTGCCCGTATCTGACCCAGCAAATCTTCATTTGCCCGCGCTTCTGATTTCGATCACAAACTTCCCACCGTCAGCGCGGCCTCAGGGTGGCTTGTCATTTGCACCGTATGTCTTTGAGTTATTTATTGGTGAAGGAATGACGCGCTTCCTAGCGCTTTTCTACGGGGAATATCCAAAACATGAAGACCCACCCATTGGAAATTGCCCCGTTCGCGAAGAACCCTTCGTTCAAACTGGAACGATCCTGGGAAATTACGCCTGGTCGGACAACAATGCAAATGGAATTCAAGACGTTGGTGAAAGAGGCATCGCTGGCGTATGTGTCCACTTATATGACGCCGATGCAGACGAATTATTAGATACCACCAGCACGGACTCAAATGGCTATTACGGATTCAACGTCGATCCGAACAGGAAATACTACATCGTATTTGACGAACCACAGGAATTGGTATTCATAATACAAGACGCAGGGGATGACGATCGGGAAGATAGCGATGCCGATCCCAGTACAGGCAAGACATCTACGATCAGTCTCTCAGCAGATGACCATCGATGGGATGCCGGTTTTATACCTGGTGAAGGAAATGGTGGGGGCAACGGCAATGGAAATGG
Source organism: uncultured Anaerolineales bacterium (assembly GCA_964560795.1). GTDB lineage: Bacteria > Chloroflexota > Anaerolineae > Anaerolineales > UBA11858 > NIOZ-UU35. The sequence goes on from CAZLNX010000063.1 coordinate 1,719, forward strand.
CAATGGTAATGGGGGTAATGGCAACGGCAATGGTAATGGGGGTAATGGAAAAAATGGGAATGGTGGCGGCGTCGGCCCAATACGCTCTGGCCGTTTGCCCTACAAATATATTGGCAACTGGTTCCATAAAGCCTGCCTGATCTTTGCGGGCAGTTCGTATGATGTTCCCATTTCTGGATGTGCATCTGTTTTTGGCACTGACAAGTCAGATATTAACAGTGCTTTCCTGGCAATCGACCGAATGATAGCTATTGCCAAACAAGCTGCGGGAATTGATGAGATGCTACATTATACCGGGAACCTTTTTTTGAATTTACCCCCTTCAGGCGGACAATACAAAGGCCCGTTGGTTCCTAAAGAACAGCCTCTTACAAAACCAGAATCACCAGACCTAAAAATTGGTGACGATGAACTCAGACCTGCCGAAGTTGGAGGTGCTAATCCTCCGCCGGTATCTGCTGGCGAAGCAAGATCAATCGAACGTGACAATGTCGCGCATATCGATTCTGGAGTTACCTCACCGCAAGAAAATATCGAGGGTGAGGATGCGCAAGAAGTGCTCATATTCTATAACTTCTACAATCAATCGTTATGGCGATTTGATCCTCTTTCTGGCGGATATCTGCGCTACACTGACAACGCGGACGGTTCGGGAGAATTCTACCCAGCAAGTGATCGCCTGAACGGGCGTCAACTAATTTTCCACAACGTGATCATCATCTTCGCCAATCACACAGCCATCAAGCCAACCATCATCGATATTGAACTGGAATTTGCTCAGGGACCAGCGATCTTATTCAGGGATGGAAAGGCATATCACATCCTATGGAGCACTTTGGCCGGAGAATACGAACAAGAAACCGGCCAACAGCGCCCTATAAAATATATCGACTTGGAAGGAAATCTAATCCCGCTGCATCCCGGACAGAGCTGGGTGCACATCGTCACAATGAATACATCCGCCTGGGAAGTTGAACCAGGAAAGTGGAAAGTGCGCTTCTACTCCCCCCCTGGCACGCAATAATCTCAGGTATGATAAATCCAAAAATGGAGTATTGAATGTGCACAACAATTCAATACTCCATTTAGATATTGTTCGATGAACTGCAGCAAACGTTAACCGCCGGTCTCTATTACCGAAGTGACCTCCGCATTGGAGCAAATCCTATCTGGTTTGGTTTGAGCACCCGCCGTATCTTGGGAAGCAGGATCTTCTCCCATCAAAGCATCCCAACCCTGATAGAGTCGTCCGAAAATATTCAAATCAGGCTTTTGGTTTGACCCTTCAACAAGCTTGACAGTGCCGCTGAGCAGAATTCGATCTTTATGTTCTCCCGATTCTTGATTAGTTTTAATACCCAATACATTGCTCATGATTTCACTTACCAAACTCGCCGGGCTTTTATTCTCTACCCAACGTTGCCGAACTTGCCACATTACTGTTGGATTGTTATCCCCGTCTTTTAGGGAAACATCAACGAGTTCTACATCAATGCCTTCCCAAGCATCTCCTTCGAGACGCACATCCTCCATTGGAAGCCCATTAGCAGCCTCATAGGCCCATCTTTGCAACACCTGGGCAATCTGGAACCTGAATTGATACCAACCTTTAGGAGTAGTGGGACCTGGATTCTTGCCACGACCGTCCACTAAGGCGTTAAAGTGACCACCTGGAGCGACAGAAAATCCCTGCTGCTTGCGTCGATAAGCATCAGGAGAGAGTAAGCCAACAGTGCTCCCCTCGGCTAAGGAAACAGGTCGTATCACAACGAAAGATACGCCAGCTTCGGTAAGCAGTTCGTTCACACGTTCTGTATGCAAGGTGCCAATCGTCATTGCTAGCGGATCTCCTGGGTTTGCAGTAGCCAGTTCAAGCATAGCAGTTACCATTGCATCGCTGCGTTTAGAGACATGCTCAAAGAACACACCCATCGCGTCTAAATTAGTCTGTTCATCCACCGTCAAATCAGCTCCCGTAGCATCCGCCTTCGTACGGAGTTCGTCTAAAGCGAGGAGCCAATTCTCAGCCGAGAGCACATCCACCGGGTCGCTTGTGCGCCCCCACATCTCCATAGTAAACTCATCGGTGCTCATTGCGTACTCAAAAGCTTCGCTGTACTTTTCACTGTCATAAAGTGCATTCCAGATGGTAGTTTCAGTCTCATCCATACCTGCCAAAGCGATATTGTACAAATAGAAATCGGATGCGTCCCAGGCTTCATCTGGAGGATCGTACGCATAGAGATCAGCATCATCAATGCCTTCCACAACGACATCATGGTAAAGCAAACCAATGAGTTCAGCGCTGCTGATTTCGCCATCCTGAAGAGTTTGCACCAGAACATCCTCCCGTACGGTAATGGTTTGGTCAGGCTGGTAAAAAGGTTCGCTATGCGCCCAAGAAAGATCCAATGGTCCATCGTCAACGAAAAGACCCTCCAGGCCAATATGACGCAAGTTGTAGTCTGCATACAAGCGGCTGAGCATGATAGCAATCTCTACACGGCCCAGGCGGGAGTCGTGACGCTCCTCGAAGACAAAAATAATAGTTTCCGAGTCAGTTTCTACCAAAGAAGTGATAACACCAAATTCATCGGCAACATCGTCAGTTATTTCGTTTAAAACAATCGTAGAAGAGGCAGACCCCAACATAGACGGAGTCTCAAATATAGCAGGAGATGCTAGAGAGGGTGTAGTTGCAGTCGCAGGGCTAAGAGCTAGACCAAGCAGGTTGAATCCTACTAGAATGATGTACCAACACTTTTTCGGGAATATCCAAGGATGAATGATCATGATCCTATCCTCCTTTTTTGCACATACGCGGCACAACAACGCCTTCTACATTATACACAGATTCAATGTGCGTTCAATCGGATCAAATTTTATGAAACCATCTCAAGCCTTTCTCGTATATCCAATATAGATCACAAATAATATGAAAGGATTACCAATGACTGAAGAAACTAAAACCTGGACCGAGGAATTTCAAGTTAAAGGCGATAAGCTGGTTGGCAACCTCAAAGAGATGCTGCACGAAGGCAATATCCGCCGCGTTTCCATACAAAATGAAGAAGGCAAAGTATTGATCGACATTCCCCTTTATGTGGGCGTGGTAGGCGCGTTATTAGCCCCGCAACTGGCCGCGATTGGCGCCATCGCGGCCCTGGTTACAAATTGCACCCTGATCGTTGAGAAGGTTGGAATACCCGAGGAAAAAGCAGCAGAACCCGAAGAGGCGTAGATCAGATTTTCTTGATCAAACACGTTTCCACGCAGGATAACTTGTTCACACGCGAAGAACTCCCAAAGATTGGATCAATCTCCGGGAGTTCTTTTTATTTGCATCATCGTACTACTGCGTATCTGCGTAATTTTATAAGGCTGTTACCCGTCTCGTCTCCACCGACTCAAGCAAATTTGTAAACGCATCACCAAAAGATTTCACACCGGCATCTTCCAACTCCTGCGTTACCTCTGCCATCGAAATCCCAACGGATTCTAATTCAACAAATAGAGTATCTGCATCAGCCAAGTTCGCTTCCAAAGTCAAATCGGCTGTGCCGTGATCGGCAAATGCATCCAGAGTTTTAGGCGGAATGGTATTAACTGTATCCGGGCCGATAAGAGCATCCACATAAAGAGTGTCTGGATAAGCTGGGTTCTTGGTGCTGGTAGATGCCCACAGCGCACGCTGAATCTGAGCGCCTTTGACTTTGAGTGCTCCCCAACGCTCCCCGCTGAAGACTTTTTTATGACGAGCGTAGGCCACTTTGGCGTTGGCGATGGCGACTGCTCCTTTATGGATTTCCACGTAGTGAGCGTTATTCATGGGGGATTCTATAATCTCATCGATGCGTTTGTCGACATTGCTATCGATGCGCGAGACGAAGAAGGAAGCTACTGAAGCCACATGGTCGATAGGCTCTCCTGCTCCCAGGCGCTGCTCCAGTCCAGCGAGATAAGCTTCCATGACTTCCTCATAACGCTCAACAGAGAAGATCAAGGTCACATTGACATTAATCCCGGCAGCAATCGAACGAGTAATCGCTGGCAGACCTTCTTTTGTGGCAGGGATCTTGATCATCAAGTTGGGTCGGTCGACCCATGCCCAAAGCCTGGTGGCATCTTTGCAAGTTGCCTCAGTTTCATGAGCCAAATAGGGGCTGACTTCTAAACTAACGTAGCCATCCCCCCCTTTGGTTTCATTATACAAAGGTAGAAAGAGATCGCAGGCAGCCTGAATATCGGCTACGGCTAAATTCTCGTAAATCTCTTCTTTGGATAGCCCTTTTTTCGCTAAGGGCATCAATGCATCATCATAATCGCTTGAGTTGGCAATGGCATTGTTAAAAATGCTGGGGTTGGAAGTCACGCCGCGGATATCGCCACGCTCGATCATGGCGGCTAGTTCACCGTTGTTCAAGAGCCGGCGTTCGATGTTGTCGTACCAGATAGACTGGCCTAGGATATGGAGTTTTTCAATTGGTTTCATTTTTATTAATTCCTGAATAGAGAAGCACCCCATTATTGGGGATGCGATTTCAGTGTATTGTACCGCAAGCGGTTTCACAAACCCGCTATGGGTGTAGTCCAACTTTTGGGATCTAAGAGCAACTCGAACCTCGACCGTTCAGCCTGCTCATCTTTATTGCCCAGATGTCATTTTTTCAGCATTTCTTACCTGGAAAATAGTATTTTTTACCCCCCTTATGGCAGTCGATGACAAATGTCAAACACGTTTGTGTTATACATCACTAAATGAATTTATAAGCTTACATTATCATTCAACTGAGTATTTGTTTATACAAGCAGAAAAAGTCATTGGAAATTGCGTGTCAAAATTCTTAATTACATTTTTCACTTTTAGTTGAGCGTGTTTTTTAGAATTTTCACAGTATATTGATGCTATACTGCAATTAGCAGTCGACAAGATACCAATTTCACAGAAAGCGGAAAACCAGGCTGGGTACCGGGCGGGACCACCCTTACACCTGGATGCTTTCTTCTATTCGTTAAAGTAAATAGTAGCCATTCTTTGGAGGTCACCGTATGGCCCAAGCCGTCAACCTTGCAAGAACCTCAGCTCGTCTATCCGCTGAACAGGAGGTATCATAATGGCAGCGAATGAAGTTTCTCATTCTCCCTCATTTACGAAACAATTTTATACAAGTCTATTTGATGTCACTGATGGTGATAACATCAAAACATGTCTGCAGTGTGCCAACTGCAGCGGTGTCTGCCCCTTCGGTTACATAATGGACTTTCCCCCTGGCAGGATGATTGCCTGGATGCGCGCCGGAATCTTTGACGAAGTCTTGGATACCGACTCCGTGTGGATGTGCGTTTCCTGCTACGCCTGTACAGAGGTTTGCCCCAAGAACATTCCCCTTACCCCTGGGTTGATGACCAGAGCGAAAGAGGAAATGCTGCTGGCGGGCAATGTTCCAACAGAGTTGCAAAGCGCTTTAGAGTTCTCTCAACGCTACGGGAACCCACTGGGCGAATCGCCTCGCAAGCGAGCTGAATGGGCGAAAGATCTGCAGCCCGAAGTTCCCATCATGCGTAGGGCTAAGCGACCCGTGGATGTGCTCTGGTTTGTTGGTGATTATCCATCCTATCACCCACGAGTTTTGCAAACCACCAAAGCACTGTACAAAATTCTCAATGCGCTGGGGATCGATTATGGCATCCTTGGTCCCGAAGAGAACAGCGACGGTGATACACAGCGATTGGCAGGAGAGCGGGGGCTATTCGAAGTGCTAGCCGAGAAAAACGCCAAAGCCTTCAGTCGCTATGAATTTGGCGAAATCATCACCACTGATCCGCACGCTTTCAACGCCCTTAAAAACGAGTATCCCCAGTTAGGCATCGAATATCCGGTGAAGCACTACACCGAATTCCTGGCTGAGCGCATTGATGATCTCAAACCGATGCTCAAGGGCAATGGCGAGATCAAGGTCACCTATCATGATCCTTGCTACCTGGGCCGCGCCAATGAAGTCTACGATCAACCTCGCGCCCTGTTAGAAGCCATCCCTGGTGTTGAGTTGGTGGAAATGCCCCATAACCGCACTACCAGCCTATGCTGCGGCGGTGGCGGAGGCGGGATGTGGCTAGACGGCTTCCAATGGGAGAAAGCCCATGTGAGACTTTCGGAGTGGCGCGTAAGAGAAGCGGTGAATGCCGGTGCTGAAGTTCTGGCTGTTGCCTGCCCCTATGAACCGCCTCGCTTCGAAGATGCAGCCAAGATGGTCGAGGGGGCCGGAAATCTGGCTGTAAAAGATATTATTGAACTATTAGCTGACGCTATGGAGGACTAACCAATTTAGAACCCCACGACATGCCACTTTTGGTGGGGTGATTATCTTTCGAAAAAGGAGAGCAGCAATGACGCATATCATGGTTCCAGCCAAACTTGTACCAGACCTTGTCGAAGAACTCGAGATCGCTGACAGCGGTACTGCGTTGGATAGGGAATGGATGCGCCTGATCATCAACGAGTTCGACGACCACGCTATTGAGCAAGCCATTCTGTTGAAAGAACGCAGTGGAGGTGAGATAACCATCATTGCCCCTGATCAAGAGGGCATGGATGATGTGCTATTCACTGCAGCCGCGAAGGGTGCTGACCGAATCATCAAGCTCAACGGAGATTTCGAAGAAGGTACCAACAACCATGCATTGGCCCGTGCTTTTGCTACAACTGCCAAAGAGATAGGGCCCGATCTCATCCTGACGGGAGTTCAGGGAAATGATGACTTAGATGGTTCGGTTGGCCCCTACCTAGCCGAGTATCTTGGTATGGCCTATGTTGGCTATGTTGCCGGATTAACTCTCGAAGGCGATAAAGCCATTGTACAAAAAGAATACCCCGGCGGTCTGATCGCCGAGATGGAAGTCAGCTTACCTGCAGTACTGGGCATACAAGCTGCAGAAGAACCACCCCGTTATGTGGCTGTTAGCAAAGTACGCCAGATGATGAAAGAAGCTTCCATTGACGACGTCGATGCAGGCGACCTGGACACCAGTGGGGGGCTGGAAGTCAACAGTATGTATCTACCTGAAGCCGCCGAGCGAGCCGAAATGCTCGAAGGCGACGAAGAAGAAATTGCTACCAAGTTGGTGGAAATTTTCAAAGAAATTGGTGTGATGTGAGAGGAGGAGAGCGATGAATAACGACATCTATGTAGTAATCGAACACGTACGCGCACAAGTTGCTGACATCTCCTACATCATGCTGGCCGCGGCACGCGATCTGACCCAGGATACCGGGGGGCAAGTTGTGGGGGTTTTGTTGGGGAAAGATGCACAAGCACTTGCCGACAATTTGGCAGCTGACAAAGTTTTGTATGGGGATGATCCGGCATTAGCCGAGTTTAGCTCCGATGCTTATGCAAAAGCTCTCGCTGGCTTGATCGGCGAGGACGAACCTCGAGCGGTCTTCTTCGGCAGCACAACCATCGGTGCTGATGTTGCCGGTTTACTTGCTGCTCGCCTAGTCTTACCTATGGTGAGTTCATGTCTAAATATCACTGATGGCAAGGTCATCAGTCAAATCTGCGGCGGAAAGATCATGGCCGAAAGTGACCTGGCCGATACCACAACAATCATCACTATGATCCCTGGTGGCTATAAACCCGAAGAGGGTCAGGGTGGTCCCCCTGAAGTCATGCCCATCTCCGTAAGCGTGGCTGATTTGAGAGTAACACTGAAAGAATATATCGAACCCGAAGTGTCCGATGTAGACATCACCCAAGAAGATGTGCTCATCGCCATCGGGCGCGGCATCCAAAGCGAGGACAATATCGAGCTGGCTGAAGAATTAGCTGAGTTAATAGGCGGCGCTGTTTGCGCTTCTCGACCCGTTGTCGACCAGGGCTGGCTGCCCACCCCTCGAATGGTGGGAAAATCCGGTCAACTAGTAAAGCCCAAGCTTTATCTTGCCCTCGGCATCAGTGGTGCCCCTGAACACGTAGAAGGTATGGCAGGCGCCGATAATATCATCGCCGTCAACATCGACCCAGGCGCGCCTATCTTTGACATCGCAAAATACGGCGCTGAAGTCGATCTCTTCGATCTGATCGACTATCTACTCGAAGCACTGGAAGATGCCTAAAGGGAGAGGATACGATGCCTGAACGAGTACATTATTGGGAAATTCCCCATGTTTGGTTCGGAGTTGAGCTTGAACCCTTCGTGATTGTCTATACAATCATGTTCGCATCAGCCTTGATCATGCTCTATCGCTTTTACCGCCAGGCAAGCCTTTGGTGGAAAGTAGGGCGTGCTGAACGACGCTGGGACAAGCTGCATATTCGCCTCTGGAACTTGATCAAATATGGAATCGCCCAGACAAAAGTTCTAAAAGATCGCGTCCCTGGCACCATGCACGTGATCATTGCTTGGGCATATTTCATCTTCTTCCTGGGCACAGCACTGGCGACCATCGATGATCACTGGTTCAAATTCCTTGAAGGCAATGTACTTGTTGCCTACAAGTTCATATTGGACATCTTCACCATCATATTCTTCGTTGGTGCCGGGATGGCCATCTATCGCCGTTACTTCCAGAAGCCTAAGCGCTTGACACTTGATCCTGGTTTCACCCGCACCCTAGTGATGATCACTATTATCGTGATCGGCGGTCTGCTGACCGAATCGTTCCGTTTGGCTGTAGACAAGCCAGATTGGGCCTGGGCTTCGCCGGCTGGCTGGATCGTCGCACAACTTTGGATTGCCATGGGAGCTTCAGACACCACATTGATCAACTGGCATTTGGGCGTGTGGCTCTTCCACCTGGTGACTGTGGCTGGAACCATCATATCGCTCCCAGTGGGCACTCTGCTACATGGTTTGACCGGTCCGTTGAACATGTTCTTTGCTAAACTGGACCGCCCTACCGGTGAATTAGCTCCCATAGCTCTAACAGCAGATGGGGGCCAGATATACGCCAGCAAGCTGAGCGATCTGAGTTGGAAGCAACTGCTGGATGGTGATGCCTGCACCGAATGCGGACGCTGCCAGGATGCATGTCCCGCCTTTGCGGCTGGCACGCCTCTCAACCCTAAAGAGTTGATCCTTGGTGTTCGTGATGCACTACGCTCGGACGCTGTTACAGTTATGGGTGCCAACGGCGACGCTCCCATTTTGGTCGGCGAGAAGATCGAAGAAGAAGTTCTTTGGTCATGCACCACCTGTGGAGCATGTGTAAACGCCTGCCCGGTGCTGATCGAGCACATCGACACCATCGTGGATATGCGCCGCCATCTGGTCATCGAAGGCGCCGTGGACGCGGAACTCCAGACTGCCCTTTCCAACCTGGGCCGCTACGGCAACTCCTTTGGCAAATCAGATCGCATGCGCGCCCGCTGGTCAAAGGGCGTCGATCCCAAGATCAAAGACGCTGGAAAAGAAGAAGTTGAGTATCTGTGGTTCGTTGGTGACTATGCATCGTACAGCCCAACACTAACCGATATCACGCTTAAAACTGCGGACGTTTTCCAGAAGACAGATTTGGATTTCGGCATCCTTCATAAAGGCGAGAACCATTCTGGTAATGATGTTCGCCGCGTTGGTGAAGAAGGTCTCTTCGAAATGTTGGTTGAGAAGAATCTCAAAGCACTCAGCCGCAGCAAGTTTGGGGCTATCGTCACCACAGACCCGCACACGTACAACACACTAAAGCATGAATACGCGGCCTTCAGAAATGGAGATGGTGAGTGGAAGGTGCTGCACTACAGCGAACTGCTGGACCAAATGATCGCATCTGGTCAACTTAAATTCAGCAAAAAGCTTGGTTACAAAGTTACCTACCATGACCCCTGCTATCTGGGTCGCTACAACGGTATTTATGATGCACCAAGGCGCGTGATCGAGGCCACGGGCTGCGAGATCGTCGAAATGCCCCGCAACCGTGATCAAGGTTTCTGCTGCGGTGCTGGTGGTGGCCGTATCTGGATGGAAGAAGGTGAAATCGAGGAGCGCCCCAGCGAATCTCGCATCAACGAGGCTGTCGCTTTAGAGGGTGTAGACACCTTCATTGTAGCCTGCCCCAAAGATGTCACCATGTATGCAGATGCCGTCAAGACAACTGGCAAAGAAGAAGAGATCGTAGTCAAAGATCTAATCGAGCTAGTACACGAGGCACTTTAACAATCGAATAGATAAGGTTGTTATTACAAGGCAAACCGAAAATGATTGATGCCAAGGATGCGACTAACGTAAGGCTTCGGGGACGGCTTCGTCTCCAACATCCTCGGCAGATTAAAGTCGCTATTGCCACAAAACTCATCTTGAGTTTTGTGCTGGTCATCGTACTGATCAGCGTGGTTTTCATGGTATTCGGTATCCGACTGATTAACAACCTTATCCTTGATGAGGCACAAGAGAAAGTCCGAAACGATCTCAATGCCGCTAGAGAAATCTATCTCAGTAATTTAACCCATATCGATGATGTGGTTCGACTCACAGCAGACAGGTTCTTCCTGAGAGATGCCCTAACCACAGGATATTACGAAGCTGCGGAAAAAGAGCTGACTCACATCCAAGAAGAGGCTGATCTGGATTTCCTCTCAGTAACCGACAAATATGGTTATGTGATGATCCGAACAGGAAATCCTGAAGTAGTCGGAGATAACCAAGGTCATGATGAGATTATCCAGGCGGTGCTCTCACAAGAAGAACCGGTTGCAGGTACGATCATCGTCCCTGCCGAGGATTTGGTTAACGAATCATTGCTCCTGGCAGAAAAAGCACACTTCGAGTTCATTGAAACACCCTTAGCTAGAGTTCGCGAAGAATCAGAAGAAACTGCTGGGATGATGCTAAAAGCTGCAGCCCCAATCAGTGACGCAAGTGGTCATTTTATTGGCGTAGTCTATGGTGGTGTGCTGCTCAACAGGAACTTTGAGATCGTAGATAAAGTTAAACAGACCGTCTATGAAAATGTGAAGTACGAAGGTCAGGACATTGGCACGGCAACTATTTTCCAAGATGACCTTCGTATTTCTACCAATGTCCGCAACATAGATGGGTCGAGAGCAATTGGCACTCGTGTCTCAGAAGAGGTCTACAACCAGGTCATTGTACAAGGTGAGCCCTGGATCGATCGGGCTTATGTGGTCAACAATTGGTATATCACTGCTTATGAGCCTATACGAGACGTCTATGATCGGATCATCGGCATTCTTTATGTCGGCATCCTTGAAGAAAAATATTCGGATCTTCAGAGACAAACCGGACTCACCTTTTTGGCAATTACAACACTTGGATCTGTTGTCACCATGATGGTTGCTTATTTAGTTGGTCAGCGCCTTCTTGTGCCCATCAACAAATTGGTGTCTGCTTCTGAAGAACTCGCCGATGGGAATCTAGATGCCAGAGTTGAGGTCAAATCCAACGATGAATTGCAGTACTTAGCCGATTCATTCAATGAAATGTCCCGGGCTCTGAAGAGACGCGATGAGCAGTTAAAGGAATTTACTACTCAAAAGATCATGGAGTCTGAAAGATTGGCCCTAGTAGGTCAGCTGTCTGCCAACATTGCTCACGAATTGAACAATCCACTTCAAGGAATTATCACTTTTTCACACTTATTGCTCGAGGATGACGATCTAAAGGACTCTAATACGCAGTTCTCGTTAGAAAAAATCGTCGGTCAAGCTAACCGCTGTCGAGATATCATCCGTGGCCTGCTGGATTTTGCACGCCAAAGGAAACCAGACAAAACCTACTGCAACGTGCACCAAGTGCTCCATGAATGTGTATCGCTGGTTGAGCATCAAGCGCTCTTTCACAACATCAAAGTGATAAAACACTTTCAGGAAGACTTACCCATGGCGATCATCGACGCTGCCCAAGTAGAGCGCGTGTTCATCAACATGATTATCAATGCTGCCGAGGCCATGGAAGGCAGCGGACACCTGAATATCAGCACCCGGTACAGTAAACGCAAGGACAGCATCGAAATTGCTTTCTCGGATACTGGCCCTGGGATCAGCGAGGAAAACCTAAAAAAGATATTCGATCCGTTTTTCACTACCAAAGATGTTGGTCATGGAACCGGATTGGGCTTGGCAATAAGCTACGGCATTGTCACAGGCCACAAAGGAACAATATCTGTCGAAAGTGAACTCGGCAGTGGGACGACTTTTATCGTGGCATTACCGGTTAATGTAAACGGAGACAAACCTAGTAATGAATGAAACACCGAAAATTCTGATCATCGACGACGAGGAAATCGTACGAGATTCTTGCATTCAGATCCTGGCGAAGAATGACTACGACATTCGCACTGCTGAAAACGGCATTATAGGCTTGGAGATCTTAGAAGAATTCCAGCCAGATCTGACATTTGTAGATTTGAAGATGCCTGGGATTTCTGGCTTCGAAGTTCTCGAGAAAATCCATGCCTTTGACTCCACCATCGTCACTATCGTGATCACAGGGTTTGCCACCGTGGACTCGGCAGTGGATGCCATGAAGAAAGGCTCTTACGATTTTCTACCCAAACCGTTTACACCAGATCAATTGCGATTGATCACCCAGAGAGGATTAGAACGAAGAAAGTTTGCTCTGGAAACCATTGCTCTGCGCCAAGAAAAAGAGATGCTACGTCAACATTTCGCAGCCATTGTCTCTCATGAATTGAAATCTCCCCTAGGCGCAGTACAAACCAATCTTTACGTCCTTGCCGGTGACCTGGAAGACAAATTGACCGATAAGCAAAAAAAGAAGTTCAAAAAACTACAAGGCCGCATAAAAGATTTGGTCAAGCTGATCAATACCTGGTTGCGAGCCATCTCGGTAGATATCAGTTCCATTCGTGAAAACTTCGAACCGGTATCAATCAAGGTGATCATTGAGAAAACAGTCGAGAATACCCAGCAGCACGCTACCCGCAAAGCCATCGACATTGAAACATCCATGCCCGAAGGATTGTCAATGGTCAATGGCGATGAGGGCACGCTGGTTGAAGCAGTCGCCAACATCGTTGGCAATGCGGTCAAATACACTCGCATCGAAGGCAATGTTTCAGTCGATGTAAGTGAAGATGAGGGCACTATCCACATCAAAGTTACAGACAATGGTGTCGGTATTGCCGAAGAAGATTTACCAAACCTATTTCAGGACTTTTATGTTGGAAAATCAAGTGTTGAAGGTGAAAGGAGGAGTGGAGTCGGCTTAGCAATAACCCGGCGCATTATCGAGGCACATGATGGATCTATTAGCGTCGAAAGTGAGCTCGGAAAAGGCAGCACTTTTACAATCCATCTGCCTGTTTTAGAAGAATAATCATTAATCATTGCAACAAGCAATGTAATTTTAGGAATAAGGAGGTTCCTATGACTCAAACGAGGTTATTGATCATTGACGACGATCCCGATTATGTTGATGGGATCAAGTCTATCCTCGAAAAAGCAGACTACGAAGTAGACGTAGCCTACAACCCCAAAGATGGATTCGAAGCTTTGGAAACAGGCAAATACGATCTACTCCTGCTTGACATTATGATGGGACGAGGCGCAGAAGGCGTCATGGTCGCTAGGAAGATCAATAAGGATCCTGTTCTCCGGGAAATGCCTGTGCTGATCATTACTGGTGTCCGTGAACAAATTGCCTTCCTCTTCCCTGGTCAACCAGTGCATCCGCGCATTCTCCCAACAGACGAACTACTGGAAAAACCCGTGGATCCCGATTTACTGATCGAAAAAGTCGAAGCACTGCTCAAGGAAGCAAAAGAAAAGAAGGCCAAATAGGAAAAGCTATGGCAGCTAAACCATCATTCAGCCAAGAAATTTCCAATTTGCTGTACGCTTCAAAAGGAAGCCCGCTGAAAAACTGCATACAGTGTGGAACTTGCTCGGGCACATGCCCAGTAGCGAACTACATGGATCAAACACCCCGGCGGCTGATTGGAATGATTAATGCGAATCTCAAAGATGATGTACTGAACTGCAACACGTATTGGTTCTGTGCATCATGCTATCACTGCACTGTGAGATGCCCCGCGAAAATCGATATCGCCGAGGCCATGTATGCAGTCAAGCGCTACTCCATTTGGCATAAGACGTACAGCGAAGATCTTGTTGGTCCGACATTCTCCGAAACTTTCGTTAAAACCATCGTCAATAATGGTAGATCATTCGAGCCAGTCTTGGCACCCACCTACATGTTCAGCATGGGGATCAAAGAGGTGCTTCAAGAGGCTTATATGGGTACCCAGATGATGCTCAAAGGCAGAATGCCGGTCTTACCAACCAAGATCAAAAGGCTAGATAATTTCAAGGAAGTAATCCGCAGGATCATCCCTGTGGGAGGTGCAAAATGAAGAAGTTTGCCTATTTCCCAGGTTGTTCTCTTGAAAAAATAGCCCTAAGTTATAACAACTCATCTGTAGAGACATCCAAGATTTTGGGCGTTGAGCTTCAAGAACTGGAAGACTGGAACTGCTGTGGTGCCACCACATACTTCCACGTTGACCAATTGCTTGCTTATACGCTGACTGCCCGGAACCTGGCCATGGCCGAAAAAGAAGGCCTGGACCTCGTAGCCCCTTGCAGCGCTTGCTACAAGAACGCTTACTTCACCAACAAGTACTTCAAAGACGATCCTGATGTTGCCGAGCACATCAACTACGCTCTCGAAGAAGACGATCTGCAATTCAATGGCGATATCAATGTCCATCACATCATGGACATTTACGTCAATGAAGTTGGTGTCGAGGAGATCAAAGAGAAAGTCAAAAAGCCGCTCGAAGGATTGAAAGTAGCACCCTATTACGGTTGCCAGATCGTGAGACCCCGCAAGAACGGCGAAGAGATTGAGAATCCACAATTCTTCGAAGACCTGGTCAAAGCCATGGGCGCAGAAGCAGTAGATTTCCCCGAACGATTGCGCTGCTGTGGCGGCTCGCTGATCATGACTAGCCGTACAGCTGCTCTCGACATGGTAAAAGTTCTACTCAAGAGCGCCGTCGACAGCGGAGCCGATGTGATTGCCACGGCCTGCCCACTGTGCCAGGTCAATCTGGAATGTTACCAACTGCAAGTCAATGAAGAATTTGGCACCGACTTCAATATGCCAGTAACGTACTTCACCCAACTCCTAGGTCTTGCACTAGGAATGCCCAAGAAAAAATTGGGGATTGGGAAGGAACTGGTTTCAGCCGCGCCGATCTTTGGCGAGTTTTGATAAAGGAGGCTGAATGATCCAATCCTTGACACAAAGAACCCCTGACGATTTTGAATATCGTCTTTGTAAAGGTCTTGAATTCGTTCAAAATGCATTTCATATAGGAGAAGACCTATGAGTGAAAAACAAAACCCTGAGCAAGAACGGGTAGGAGTATATGTCTGCCACTGCGGTTCGAACATTGCCAAAGTTGTGGATGTAGCCGACGTCGCTGAATGGGCTGCAGATCTTCCTAATGTGGAAGTCTCACGTGACTATAAGTTCATGTGCTCCAGCCTAGGCCAGGACTTGATTGAAGAAGACATCAAGGAGAAAGGCCTGACAAAGATCGTCGTCGCCTCCTGCTCGCCCCATATGCACGAGAAGACATTTAGGGTAGCCTGCGAACGCGGAGGCCTGAACCCATTCATGTTCGAGATGGCTAACATCCGCGAGCATGACTCTTGGACCACCGACGATGAAGTTGCCGCTACGTCAAAGGCCAAAGCCCTGACGAATGCTGCAATCGAGCGTGTGGTTCATCACCAACCTCTGGAACAATTGCCTGTTGAGATCAACCCCAACACGTTGGTCGTTGGTGGTGGTATCGCTGGAATTAGTTCAGCTCTGGAATTGGCTGACGCGGGACATCATGTTTATTTGGTGGAAAGGGAGCCAACCATTGGCGGCCACATGGCCCAGTTGGACAAAACCTTCCCTACACTGGACTGTTCAGCCTGTATCTTGACCCCCAAGATGGTTGATGTCGGCCAGCATCCCAATATCACCTTGCTTACTTGGAGCGAGGTAGAGAAAGTAGACGGATACCTGGGCAATTTCACCGTGAACGTGCGCAAGAAAGCACGCTACGTCAATGAAGAGCACTGCACCGGCTGCGGAATCTGCATCGAGAAGTGCCCCTTCAAAGTTGTCGACGATATTTTCGAGGCTGGGATGGGTGAGCGCAAAGTAATTTATCGCCCCTTCCCACAGGCTGTACCGAAATATCCTGTCATTGATAAAGAGAACTGCGTTTATTTCTTGCGCGGCAAATGTAAAGCCTGCCAGATCTTCTGCCCCACGGAGCCGAATTCGATTGAGTTCGAACAAGAGGATGAAATCCTCAGCTTCGAGGTTGGCAATATCATTTTGGCCACAGGTTACGATCTCTTCGATGTCAAGAAGATCCCGCAATATGGTTATGGTCGGTTGGCCAATGTATTCACCAGCCTCGAATTCGAGCGCATGGTTAATGCCGCTGGCCCCACCGAAGGCGAGATCGTACTACGGGATATGGAATCAACCCCGAAGAGTGTTGCGATCGTCCACTGTGTGGGTTCGCGCGATGAGAACTATCACAAGTACTGCTCCAAAGTTTGCTGCATGTACTCGTTGAAGTTCGCCCACCTGGTTCACGAGCGCATCCCCGATGCTGAAGTCTATAACTGCTACATCGACATGCGTACTCCCGGCAAAGGGTACGAAGAATTCTACAACCGCCTGCTTGAAGAAGAAACCAACTTCATCCGAGGTAAGGTTGCCGAAGTGACCGATGCCGCACGTATACCTGAAGAAGAAGGTAAGCTGATCGTTCAAGTTGAGGACACCCTGATTGGCCGGCAGCGACGTGTGCCCGTCGATATGGTTATCCTGAGCCCAGCAATGGAAGCTCGCGCTGACTCTAAAGATGTATCCCAGCTCTTCAAGATGGGCTGTGATTTCGATGGCTTCTTCGTCGAACGCCACCCCAAGCTGGACCCCGTTGCAACAATGACCGATGGCATCTACATCGCTGGCGCCTGTCAGGGACCTAAAGACGTCCCCGACAGTGTTGCCCAAGGTGCAGCGGCAGCTGCCCGTGTAGCTGGCCTGATCAACCTAGGTACTGTGATGATGGAGCCTGTTAGAGCGAACATCAACCAGGACGAATGCTCGGGCTGCAAGATCTGCAACAATATGTGCCCTTACAATGCCATCATCTTCCACGAAGATCGCGAGGTCTCGGAAGTGATCACAGCTTTGTGTCAAGGTTGTGGCACCTGCGTTGCGGCCTGCCCCAGCGGTATCATCAGCGGCGCCCACTTTACCAACGATCAACTGTTCTCCCAGATCGAAGGTATCTTGTGGGATGTCAGACCAGAAAAGGTCTCAGCATAAGGAGAGAAAACTATGACTGAACAATTTGAACCCGTAATCGTTGGTTTTCTGTGCAACTGGTGCTCCTACCGCGCTGCCGACCTGGCAGGGACAGCTCGCATCCATTATGCCCCCAATATGCGACCCATCCGGGTGATGTGCAGCGGGCGCGTTGACCCGCAGTTTGTGCTCAAAGCGCTGCGAGAAGGGGCTGATGGCGTGCTGATCGCCGGCTGTCACCCTGGTGAGTGCCATTACGTAAATGGAAATATCAAAGCCTTACGCCGATTTATGCTGCTCAAGGCAATGCTGCGTCAAATGGGCGTAGAAGACGATCGCGTCCAATTGCTCTGGGCATCGGCTTCTGAGGGCATCATTCTCGCCCGAAAAGTCGACCAGATGACGGAGGAGATCCGTGCACTGGGTCCGCTAAATTGGAACGAATCGGTAATTGGCGGCAACGGCCATAAAGTCGCTGCAACCGAGCCAGTGGCCGAGGAGGTGTGACAATGTCAGAAAAACCTAAATTAGCAATGTACTGGGGCGCGGCTTGTGGTGGCTGCGAAATCTCCGTCTTGAATATCCACGAACACATCCTGGCCGTTGATGAGATCTTCGACATCGCTTTCTTCCCCTGTATTGCCGACTTCAAAGTTCATCACGTTGAAAGCTATGATGATGGATACATCGATGTATGCTTATGGAATGGCGCCATCCGCAACTCCGAAAACGAGGAGATGGCTCACCTGTTACGTAAGAAATCCAAGGTTATGGTGGCTTACGGTTCCTGCGCGTACGAGGGCTGCATCCCAGCCCTCTCAAACCTGACATCTAAAGAAGCTACTTTCCAAACCGTGTATGGTGAGAATGTTTCCCTAGACAACCCAGAGGGTATTGTTCCTCTAACGGAAGTTGAAGTTGCCGAGGGCACCTTGACGCTTCCAGAGTTTTACAATACTGTGAAATCGCTTGATCAGGTTGTGGATGTGGATTATTACCTGCCCGGCTGTCCGCCTGAGCCGCCCCAAATTTGGGCAGTTCTCCAGGTGGTTGTAGCTGGCTTGCTCGAAGGTGCCCCACTGCCTCCGGCCGGTTCTGTCGTTGGCGTAACCAACGTGGCCGTTTGCGAGGAATGTGAGCGCGTGAAGAGCGAAAAGGAAATCGAAAAGTTCTATCGCCCTTACCAACTTAACCCAGATCCTGAACAATGCTTGCTTGAGCAAGGACTCGTTTGTATGGGATTGGCAACCAATGGCGGCTGCGGCGCACTTTGCCCGCAGGTTGGCATGGGCTGCCGTGGCTGCTATGGTCCGTTGCCAGGTGTAGAAGACCAGGGAGCCAAAATGCTCTCAGCCGTTGCATCAGTAATCAGTGCTGGTGACCACACAATGGAAGAAGATGAGTTGGAGGAGAAGATTCAAGCCGTCATCGACACCATTGCTGATCCCGCTGGCACTTTCAATCGATTCAGCATGGCTCATTCAATTCTACGTCGAGCAAAAGTTAATGGTAGTAACGGGAAAGGAGAGGCCTAATGTCACGCATTACCATAGACCCCATTACCCGTCTTGAAGGCCACGGAAAGATCGAAATCTTCCTGGATAAGGAAGGCAACGTCGATAACGCATATCTCCAAATTCCTGAGTTGCGTGGCTTCGAGCAATTCTCCGTCGGCCGACCCGCCGAAGAGATGCCCCGCATCACAAACCGCATTTGTGGTGTCTGCCCTGAGGCACACCACATGGCTGGGACGAAGGCGCTCGATGCGCTCTTCAACGTTGAACCCGCTCCAGTGGTCAAGAAAATCCGCGAGATGTTCTACAACTCCTTCTACTGCACAGATCACGCGGTGCATTTCTATGCCCTGGGTGGCCCAGACTTCGTGATTGGCCCCGATGGACCACCAGCAGAACGCAATGTTCTAGGCGTGATCCACAAAGTCGGACTGGAGATCGGCGGACAGGTAATCGCTTGCCGCAAACGCAACCATGAAGTCATTCAGTGGTTGGGTGGCCGCGGCATTCACCCTGTTGCTGGTCTTCCCGGCGGTTGGAGCCAAGCTGTTGACGAAGAGATGCGCGAAAAGATCGAGGCTATTGCTAAGGAAAACGTCGAGTTTGCCCTATTCAGCTTGCAGCTCTTCGAGGATGTCGTGCTGGCCAATCAGGCCTACGTTGATCTGATCCTCTCTGATGCCTATGCCCACAGCACTTACTACATGGGCACAGTAGACGAGAATAATCACGTCAATTTCTACGACGGCATGATCCGCGTTACAGACCCCGAGGGCAATGAATTTACCAAGTACGAAGCTAAGGATTACACCGAGCACGTTGCCGAGCACGTAGAACCGTGGTCATACCTCAAGTTCCCCTATCTGAAAGATGTTGGCTGGAACGGTTTCACCGATGGTATGGACAGCGGTATCTACTGCGCCACCCCTCTCTCACGGCTCAACGCATCTGACGGAATGGCCACCCCCAAAGCTCAAGAGTTCTACGAAAAATTCTATGAGACCCTGGGCAGCGAAAAGGTCAATGGCCGCTTTAAACCAGTTCATGCCCGTCTGGCGACTCACTGGGCTCGCCTGGTCGAGCTGCTCTATGCTGCAGAACGCATGCTAGAACTGTCAACCGATCCTGAGATCACTGATCCCAATGTCCGCCCTGTGGTTACGAACACACCCACTGAAGGCGTAGGTTGTGTCGAAGCTCCACGCGGCACCCTGACTCACCACTACACCACCGATGAGAACGGTATCCTGACCAAGGTCAACCTGATTGTGGGCACCACCAACAACAACGCCCCTATGGCTATGTCCATCAAGAAAGCCGCACAGGGCTTGATCACCAAGGGCACCGAAGTTACTGAACCCATCCTCAATATGATCGAGATGGCCTTCCGCAACTACGACCCCTGCATGT
>CAZLNX010000064.1:0-21668 GCA_964560795.1 uncultured Anaerolineales bacterium
AAAATCATTGCGCCTATTATAGCTGCCTTTCGGATTTATGCACCAAAGCCTTTTGTAGTTGGAAATTCTATCAAACAATCGAACAATGAACATATCATCCAACTGCAAAACAAATTGCAAAATCATCCAACAAGATGCACAATCCTGTACTTTACCAAGAAATTATACACGCTTTACGCCCCCGTGATGGCGGCCTCTATATCGATGGTACGGTAGGAGCAGGTGGCCATGCGCGGGGAATTTTAGAGGCCAGTTCACCCAGTGGAAAATTATTAGGCTTTGACCTGGATCCTCATGCCTTGGATCTGGCCCGGGAACAATTATCCCTTTTTGGGGATCGCGCAACCCTGGTGCAGGCATCTTATACCACTTTGGGCGTGCAGCTTGAATCCCTGGGGTGGGGTTTGGCTCAGGGCATCGTGCTTGACTTTGGTCTTTCGTCCATGCAGCTTGACACGCCTGAACGAGGTTTTTCGCATCGTTTCGATGGTCCTCTAGATATGCGTTTTGATCCTCAGGCCGAAACAAGTGCTGCAGATTTGGTCAACAATCTACCGGAGGCCGAACTGGCTGATTTGATCTACTACTTTGGCGAAGAGCGTCGTTCTCGACAAGTTGCCCGGGCAATTGTATCCGCTCGTCCTATTCATACCACCCAGGAGTTAAAAGAAATTATCGCTAAAGTTGTTCGTAAAGGTAAGTCCCGAGTGCACCCTGCGACACGCACATTCCAAGCCTTGCGCATCGCGACCAATCAGGAGTTGGATGCAGTGCAAAGCGTGTTGCCTCAAGCTGTGGCTGCCTTGGTAAAAGGCGGTAGGTTGGCTGTGATTTCCTTTCACTCATTAGAGGATCGCATAGTGAAACAGTTCTTCCGGCAAGAAAGTAGAGAATGTGTTTGCCTACCTGAACAACCTGTCTGTATTTGTGAACACGAGCCATCTTTGCGCTTGGTGACTCGCAAACCTATCAGGCCTGGAGAAGCTGAAATTGATGCCAATCCCCGCGCGCGCAGTGCCCGCCTCAGAGTCGCCGAAAGAATGTAGGTATGGCATAAGACTTGCAAAGATATTAATCGTGAATTGTGAATTGATGATCGTCAATGATTATTGAACCCCATTCGCAATTTGCCATTCACAATTACTTATGGACCAAGTGCTCAATTTTACGCAAGCGTATTCTCAAGCCCCGTGGCGAAAACAGCTACAGTGGATTGGTATCTTTTTAATCATTTTAGTGGTTGTTTTATTGGCGTCAGGAATTTTTATTAGCGTGACTGCAAGAACAGCATCATTAGGAAAAGAAATCCAACGACATCGTCTTGAAATCGAAGACCTTGAATATGAAATCGCCAACATGGAATCTCATCTCGCGGTATTGACTTCGGCTTCGGTAATGAAGCAACGCGCCATCGAAATGGGGTTCCGTACGGCGGATCCTGAGAAAATTACCTATATCCAGGTACCGGGATATACGGGCCGAAATTCGAACTTATTTGCTGAACCATCCCAGCCAACAATGGTGTCAGTACCGGTGATCTCTTCAGAATTTACCCAATCTTGGGTCGATTGGCTTATCCAACAATTTAGAACGCCAATTATCCCAATGGCGGAAATAACTCCATGAGTACCAATCATCGTATTCGTTACGCTGCATTAGGTGTAGTATTTGCCGTTATAGGAGTTGCCATTATCGCGCGATTATTCCAGATCCAGATTGGCTCTCCAAGTGAGGATATTCAAGTTTATGAAGAGTTCGATGGCAAAGAATGGGTCACTTTGACGCCTGCTCGAGGTGATATTTACGATCGTCATGGCCGATTATTGGCTGGTAGTCAATTAATCTATGAGGTAGCTATCGAGCTTAATGAAGTCATTAATCCCACGACGATTGCCCTGGTCACTAGTGTTGAGTTAGAACTCAATTATCATGATGTTTTTCTGAAGGCTAGTCAGGATATCAGTGAAGCTCCATCGACACATATCACATTGAATAATTTTGTGCCTTACGAAAAAGCTCAGGAGTTATTGGATTTGCAAAGTCAATTGGACGACAACCCTAAGGAAGCGGGTACCAGTTCAGATGGTCAGATTCACAGCCTGTCGGGGTTGGTGATCACACCACGTTTAGACCGCAGTTATCCAGAAGGAGATTTGGCATCGAACGTTATCGGGCTTGTAGATAAAGAAGGCAATAGTCACAACGGTGTCGAGGAGAGGCTTCAATGGCTCTTATCTGGTGTCGAGAAGACGGAAGTTATATCAGCCGACCCGTATCTGGCGATGGAATTGCCTGAGATTACAGATGGTGCCAGCCTGGTTCTGACTGTTGACCGTGAAATCCAAGATGCGATGGAGGAATTATTAGAGCATCACATGGGTGTGAGTGGTTCATACGCGGGCAGCATTATTGTCATGCATCCGCGGACTGGTGAGATTTTGGCGATGACTTCCACACCACGCCTGGATTTAAGCGGTGATTGGGATGTTGAAGAAACCTATCAGAAAGGTCATACGTTCAATATGGCTATTGATGGGTATGAGCCTGGATCGGTTTTTAAGATCATCACCATGGCAGCCGCCTTAGATTCTGGCGTGGCCACTCCCAATACTCCTTTTACGGATACCGGGGGCCTTGAAGTAGAAGGTTGGACGATTCGCAACTGGAATGGAGGCGCCTGGGGTCCGCAAACCATGAAGACGTGCATGGAGCATTCGTTGAATGTTTGTTTAGCCTACGTTGCGACAGAACTTTTGGGTCAGAACCGCTTCTATGATTACGTTAAAGCTTTCCAGTTTGGACAGCCGACAGGTATTGAGCTTGCCTTGGAATATTCCGGAAATGTTCGCTTCAACAATGAGGATGACTGGCATTTAATTGACCTGGCAACTAATTCTTATGGACAGGGTATTGAAGTTACACCTGTACAAATGCTGAGAGCTGTATCGGCAGTCGCGAATGATGGCAAAATGGTCACCCCGCACATATTGAAAGCCGTGGTTAATAACGGGCACCAATACACATTTGAGCCAGAATTCGCAGGTTCCCCAATTTCAGCAGAAACCGCTCACACGCTCTCGTCAATGCTTGCACAAATTGTGGAAAGCGAATCCTACACGGATATGCCGGAAAATTATAACGTTGCAGGAAAAACTGGAACCGCAACAATTTACAATGATAGCCGCACAAACGCATCGTTTGTGGGGTGGGGTCCTGTAGATGACCCGCAATTTATGGTTTATATATGGCTGAACAAGCCTACATCTTCTCAGTGGGCTTCTCTTGTCGCAGGTCCTGTTTTCCGAGATGTCGTAGAACGATTGGTTGTGTTAATGGATATCCCGCCAGATCATGTCCGCCGGAGCATGGCAACTGAATAATTTGAAGATTATATGCTTACATTATGTGATATTCTTTTTGCACTAATAGATCAACGTCCTGCGTGGGCAAATCAGGTGATTACCGATGCCGTTGTTGATTCGCGTCAAGTGATTCCTGGCGCGCTCTTTGTTGCGATGCCCGGAGAGAAGGTTGATGGTCATGGTTTTGTAAAAAATGCCTTTGAAAATGGCGCAAGTATTGCCTTTGTTCAGAGTGATTTGCCTTCAGAGATTGCCGTCTTGGATCTGCGCGATGATCCAAAACTTGATCGGGATACTATACCTGAGATTCCATTTGCTTTGCGAGTAGAAAATTCCCTCTCTGCATTGCAAAAGGTGGCTCGCAGTTGGCGCCGCCAGTTAAATATTCGGGTAATTGGTATCACTGGCAGCGTTGGGAAATCTACTACAAAAGAATTAGTCGCTTCAGTGCTAGATCAACGATACAGCACTTTGAAGAACCCCGGCAACTTGAATAATGAAATTGGTCTCCCACTTACAATGCTACGCCTTAGTGCCGGACATCATAGGGCAGTCTTAGAGATGGGCCTTTATGTACCCGGAGAAATTGCTTTTCTATGCGATTTGGCCCAACCGCATATTGGCGTGATTACTAATGTGGGCACAGTCCATGCAGAACGCGCTGGTTCCCAAGATGCCATCGCGCGTGGGAAAGCTGAACTTGTCGAAGCTCTACCGCCCGATCCTGAGGGGGTTGCTATTCTAAATTATGATGATCTTTTAGTAAGGGCAATGGCAGAGAAAACTCAAGCAAGGATTTTCTATTATGGCTTAGATTCAAAAGCAGATCTTTGGGCAGATCAGGTTGAAGGTTTAGGATTAGACGGTATCCGTTTCAGATTACATCATAAAGGTGAAATTTTTCATTTGAAGGTCCCACTGATTGGTCGCCATTCTGTTCATACGGTTCTTCGTGCTGCTGCGGTTGGGCTAAATGATGGTCTCACCTGGCAAGAAATAATCAGCGGATTACGAGCCGGTCATACCCAGTTGAGGTTGGTGGCCGTGCGCTCTGCCAGCGGAGCTTTGCTTTTAGACGACACATATAATGCTTCACCGCAATCTTCTTTAGCCGCCTTGAATATGCTCGATGAAATGGATGGAAATAAAATAGCCGTTTTAGGTGATATGTTGGAATTAGGCCCTTACGAAAAAGCCGGTCACTGGAAAATTGGCCTACGCGCAGCAGAAGTCGCGGATATGATCTTGACAGTTGGTGAGCGCAGTCAACATATCGCAAATGCGGCGCGTAGCGCAGGCTTTTCTGCGCAGAAGCTGGTTGAATTTGAAAATAGCGATCAAGCCATTACATATTTACAAGATACCTTACGAGAAAAAGATGTTGTTCTCGTGAAGGGTTCACGTGGAATGCATATGGATCGTATCGTAACAACTTTGGAGGCACGTTAATGGCCCAAACCACCTTAGCCCTGGCATTAGCAGGATTTAGTTTCTTGCTGACAGTGATTTGGGGCCCGCCTCTTATGCGCGTTTTGCGTAATTTTAAAATGGGTGAACAGATTCGCGTGGACGGTCCTGAGCGACACTTTTCCAAGCTTGGCACACCAACCATGGGCGGCGTAATGATTGTCTTGCCTGTCGCGCTGATCACCATACTGCTCAATGCTGCATCCTTAATTGGCCCCACTGAAGTGCTGGGCACATCAGTGATGCTCCCCCTTGGTGTGTTGGTTCTTTTTTCACTGATTGGTGTTGCTGATGACTGGGCAGGTTTAAGAGGTCGCCGACAGGGCGAAGGTATGCGCGCTCGA
Source organism: uncultured Anaerolineales bacterium (assembly GCA_964560795.1). Classification (GTDB taxonomy): domain Bacteria; phylum Chloroflexota; class Anaerolineae; order Anaerolineales; family UBA11858; genus NIOZ-UU35. The sequence continues at coordinate 5,174 of CAZLNX010000064.1, forward strand.
ACCAAGTTCCTCTTACAGACAATCGTAGCCTTTGGCGCATCCTATGGACTTTATCACTTTCTTGATGCACCGCATCTCTATATGCCCGGTTTCAATATCGATTTCAGGGTCGGTTTTTGGTATTTTCCCATCGCGATGTTCCTTATAGTTGGGTTTTCCAATGCGGTGAACTTGTCCGATGGATTAGATGGCTTAGCAGGTTTGATATCGGCAACAGCATTTGTGGCTTATGGTGGTATCGCAGTTTTACAAGGACAGGTATTCCTGGCGCGATTTTGTTTCACATTGGTTGGCGCGCTGTTTGGATTTTTGTGGTTTAACGTCCATCCAGCACAGCTATTCATGGGCGATACGGGTTCCCTTGGGTTAGGTGCCACCCTCGCCGTGGTGGCTTTGATGACTGGTCAGTGGGCGGTATTGCCCATCATTGCCATAATTCCAGTGAGTATCACGTTGAGTGTGATGATCCAAACAGGATATTTTAAATTCACAAAGCGCCTCTATGGAGAAGGGCGGCGAGTGTTTAAAATGGCCCCGCTGCATCATCATTTTGAACTCTCTGGTTGGAGTGAGACGCAAATTGTTCAGCGGTTTTGGTTAATTAGCCTGATGGCAGCTATGATCGGAGTGGCCTTATCAGTGGCCTGATGAATATGATGGATTGGAGCACTAAGAGAGTATTGATCATCGGTGCGGCACGCCAAGGAACAGCCCTGGCGTCCTATCTGGTCGCGCACGGTGCTCGGGTAGTGCTCAATGACCGTCGTGATGCTGACGAATTGGCTACAGTCCGGCAATCCTTAGATGATTTGTCCATCGAATGGGTTCTAGGTAGCCATCCACTGGAATTGCTTGATCAAGTTGATTTGGTATGCGTTTCAGGCGGCGTGCCGTTGACCTTACCGTTGATAATCGAGGCGCAAAACCGAGGCTTACCGCTTTCCAATGACTCTCAGATTTTTCTTGATGCTGCCCCCTGTAAGGTGATTGGTATTACTGGTTCAGCAGGAAAAACAACTACAACGTCACTGGTCGGACAAATGTTGTTTGAAACATCCAACCGTGTTTGGGTTGGCGGCAATATTGGCAATCCTTTGATTGCCAACCTCGATGAGATGACCCACGACGATGTGGTTGTGATGGAATTGTCCAGCTTTCAACTCGAATTAATGACCTGCTCTCCCGATATTGCAGCTGTGCTCAACGTGACTCCTAACCATCTCGACCGCCATGGCACGATGGAAGCTTATTCCGCCGCCAAAGCCAGGATTTTGGATTTTCAAGGTCCTGGTGATACAGCCATACTTGGCCATGATGACCCTGGGGCGTGGGGTTTCGCTGACTCCGTTCGGGGTGATCTGATCACCTTTGGGATGGCGCGCCCACCCAAAGGTAGGTTTGGTACCTTCCTGCAAGATGATTGGATCACGCTCTGGGATCGAGATTCCTCTCAAAAACTGCTTCCCTTAGAATCTGTCCAACTGCGGGGAGAGCACAATATATTGAACGTATTAGCCGCCTGTGCCATTGCGGCGGCAGTAGATACTCCCGCAGATGCAATGCGAGCAGGTGTAGAGAAATTCACAGGTGTCGCCCATCGCTTGGAGTTTGTTCGTTCCTGGGGCGGCGCCGATTGGTACAACGACTCGATCGCTACAGCACCTGAGAGAGCTATTGCAGCGATCCACTCATTTGAAGAACCGATTGTCCTGTTAGTGGGGGGGCGGGACAAAAACTTGCCCTGGGCAGACCTTGCGACAGTCGTAAGCCAGCAGGTTGACCACTTGGTGATCTTTGGTGAGGCTTCCGATATTATTTCTCGCGCGATGGATGCCGCAGAGAATACAGGGTGCCCCTATACCACCAAGGTCTGTCAGGGTTTACATGAAGCAGTCCAATCTGCCGCGGAGGTCGTTGAGCCTGGAGATATTGTGCTGCTCGCTCCAGGTGGTACAAGTTTTGATGAATTTGTAGATTTTGCTGAACGAGGAGAATGGTTTCGAAAATGGGTCAACGAGTTAACGTAGCTTCCCAACACCAAGCGAAGCGCTCAGGGAACACATGGCCATCGCCTCGCTTGAATATTGATGTGCCGCTGATCTTGGTGATCCTGACATTAGTTGGTTTCGGATTGTTAATGATGCATTCTGCCAGCTGGAATGCTTCGTTGCTGCTTACCAAAGATAATGTCGAGGGCAGCTCGACAACGTATCTTTTTTATCGACAACTGCGTTGGTTGGGTGTTGGATTTGTGACCATGTTTGCGTTGATCTGGTTTAACTATCGTCATTGGCATTATCTCTCTATCTTTGTGATGGTTGTTACGCTGGTGTCTCTCATTGGTGTGCTGGTTTACGGTGAAACTGTAGATGATGTTACAAGAGCATATTTTGAGGGCTCTTACCAACCCTCCGAGTTGGCTAAATTTGCCATTGTGGTGTATCTGGCAGTTTGGCTAAATGCCAAACGCGAGCAACTATCTGATCTGGGTTACGGTTTATTCCCACTGGCAATTATTGTCGGGATCACGGGTGGATTAATTTTGCGCCAACCGGATTTAAGCGCAGCGGCGATGGTGTTGATCTTAGGCGGCATCATGTACTACCTGGCAGGGAGTGACACGATACAGACGGCTATCCTGTTCCTGGTGACGGGATTGGCTGGCTTCTTTGTATTACGCTTCAATCCCACAGATAACAATCGTGTGGCAGTGTTCAAAGATGGTTGGAACGACGTCCTCGAATCATCAGATCATGTGAAGCATTCATTAGTAGCATTTGTGCGCGGCGAATGGTTTGGCGTGGGGATTGGTCACGGGACTTCAAAACTAACCACATTGCCATTCCCACATACGGATAGTGTATTTGCTGTTGTTGGTGAAGAAACCGGAGTGTTGGGTGCTGCGTTTGTCGTAATTCTTTTCGCCATTCTACTTTGGCGCGGTCTTCACATCGCAAATCATGCCCCAGACGGCCTTGGATCGCTCCTGGCAGCTGGGCTGACGATATGGATTACTTTAGAAGCATTTATGAATATGGCGTCTTTGCTCGGTTTGATGCCTTTTGCTGGTAATACCCTGCCATTCTTTAGTATTGGCGGCTCAAACCTGGTAACAACGATGGCAGCATTGGGTATTGTCTTGAATATTTCGCGTTTATCCGAACGCAAACAAGTTGAAGAGTCACGGAGGAGTTTTGGTGCGATTGTTAATTTGCGCAGGTGGGACCGGCGGAGGCGTGTATCCCGCCCTCGCCGTTCTCGAAGCGCTCGACGCCGATCACGATGATTTGCAAGTTTTGTGGGTTGGCGGTGAAGGAGGCATGGAGGCTGATTTGGTAGCGCAAGCGGCGATACCGTTCGAGACCATTCCTGCGGCCGGTGTACATGGTGTGGGCTTGCGAGCCTTGCCAGGCAACCTGTTGCGGCTTCTTCGTGGTTTCTTTGCTTCCCGCGGGATTTTACGCCGATTTAACCCTGATGTGATGTTCTTTACCGGGGGTTATGTTGCGCCTCCTATGGCTTTAGCCGGACTAAGAACCCCATCAGTACTCTATGTCCCTGATATTGAACCGGGGTTGGCATTGAAAACCTTGGCGCGGTTTGCGGATCGTATCGCTGTGACTGTTGAAGATTCGCGCTCATTTTTTCCTGGGCACAAAGGCGTAGTCGTGACTGGCTATCCTACTCGACGAGAACTTCTTTCATGGGATCGTCAGCAGGCTCAAAAAGCTTTGAATTTGCAAAGTGATTTGCCAACATTATTAGTATTCGGTGGCAGCAAGGGCGCACGCTCGATCAACCGGGCTTTGTTCCCAGCTTTGCCCGAGTTGTTAGCAGAAATGCAGATTGTCCATATTACCGGTAAGTTGAATTGGTCAGAAGTTGACCAAATTCGCAAGGAATTATCTTCAGCACAGGATGAACGCTATCACCCTTACCCATACCTGGACGAGGAGATGGGCGCCGCTTTCAAGGCAGCTGACCTGGTTTTATCGCGGGCTGGCGCTTCGAGTTTAGGTGAATTCCCACTCTTTGAATTGCCAGCAATCCTGGTTCCTTATCCTTATGCCTGGCGTTATCAAAGGATCAATGCCGAATTTTTGGCCGACCAGGGTGCAGCAATCATCGTTAAGGATGAAGATTTGCCGGAACGGATCGTTTCACAAGTATTTGATCTAATGCGCGATACAAACAGACTCACTGAGATGAGATCGGCGATGCAGTCGCTTAGCAAGCCAGATGCAGCATCATCCATTGGTAATGAATTATTAAATCTAGCCCAAGCACATGTGGCTTTAGGGAGTGAACAATGTTAAGCGTGCTGTTTGTCTTTTATATATTTATCGTATATTTTGCGGTTACAGGTTTCATGCGAGGCTGGGCTAAAGAAATGCTAGTCAGTGTAAGTGTATTATTAGCACTAGCATTGATAGGCGTTATTGAATATCAGTTTCCTCTCATAAAAGATTTGATTGTTCCATCCTCAAAAAGTCAGTTTTGGTTTCGTGTTGGTATTTTTACTCTCGTTGTTTTTTTTGGCTACCAGACGCCTAACATTCCTCGTTTGGCGAGTTCTGCGAAACGTGAAAAATTCCGCGACAGTATATTGGGCATTATTGTAGGCGCGATCAATGGATACCTTGTTGTCGGTAGTTTATGGTATTTCGTGGATACGGTTGGGTACTTCTCACCATTTTTTGTTGAACCCGAAGCGACTCACCCTATGGGTGAACTGGCATTAAAAGCAATAGAACTATTGCCCCCAGCAATTCTCAGTGGCGACTCATTTTGGCTTTATATTGTTGCGATTATAGCTGCCATTCTTGTAATTGTTTTAATTGTATAGCCTAAAGTTAGTGTATTGGAATATTTGATGACAAGAGTTCACTTTATCGGGATTGGGGGGACTGGCCTGTCCGCCATTGCCAAAGTGCTGCTGGAAAGCGGCTATACGGTTAGTGGTTCTGATCAGGAATATTCCCCCTTGGCACAAGCTGTTGAGGCTGCTGGGGCGAAGGTTTTTGTGGGCCACCAGGCAGCCAATGTGAACGGTGCTGATATTGTGATACGCTCATCTGCGGTATCTGATGATAATCCAGAGGTGTTGGGAGCGATCGAGTCTGACATACCTGTTCTCAAGCGCGCCGATTATCTTGGTAGCTTGATGGAAGACCGTCAGGGTGTCGCCATTGCAGGATCACACGGAAAGACTACCACTACAGCGATGCTGGCATGGGTGCTGACGGCTCTTGACCAGGACCCCACGTTCATTGTGGGTGGCGTGGTTTCTAACCTTGAGACAAATGCACACGCAGGCAAAGGTGCGGCATTCGTGATTGAGGCGGATGAGTACGATTATATGTTCTTGGGATTAAAGCCGCAGATCGCGGTGATTACCAATGTGGAGCACGATCACCCCGACATATTCCCCACCCCCGAGGTGTTTCGGCAAGCTTTCCTGGATTTTGTGAGGGTGCTGCCTCCCAATGGGATTCTCTTGGCTTGTGGCGATGATCCTGGAGCCACAGATATCATGGCAAATGCGGCCGACGCTGGATACCGTGTGTTGAGCTATGGAAGCGAATCTGATCAGCACGATTATTTTGCTGACAACATGGAGATCAATCATTTTGGCGGCTTCAATTTTGACCTAATGCGTGAAGGAAAACTAGTAACACAAGTCTCTTTGCAAGTTCCCGGTGATCACAATGTCAAAAATGCGTTAGCAACATTGGCTGTGATTGATCAAATGGGCTTATCTGTAGTTAATGCCGCTGGCGCTATCGTCGAATTTACGGGTGCAGGGCGCAGGTTTCAGGTGCTTGGAGATTTCGCTGGCGTGACCCTGATTGATGATTATGCTCACCATCCTACCGAAATTAGAGCTACGTTGGCAGCAGCCAAAGTTCGCTATCCTGACCGCAGGGTTTGGGCCGTCTGGCAGCCCCATACATATACCCGTACGAAAACACTCTTTGATGAATTCGCCGCAGCTTTTGGGGATGCCGATTGTGTCCTAGTCACCGAGATCTACCGCTCCCGCGAACCCTTCGACCCTGATTTATCTGCTGACCAAGTCGTGCAGGCAATGGATCATCCCAATGTACAATTTTCTGGCTCCTTGACAGATACAACTACCCATTTGCGCAATAATCTTCGCTCCGGTGATGTAGTGCTAGTGCTCTCAGCCGGAGATGCAACTCTGATAACTCAAGATCTTCAAGCGTTATTAGCACCCAGTGCCGAGAGTGAGAATCTATGACCAAGACAAAACGTACATTCGAAGCTGAAACTGTGACTATGTCGACATTGCGCTTGGAAAGCACGGCAAAACGGGCTCAGATGCCAGTTGGCAATAAACGAAAATCAAGATCACAGGTGAGTCCATTCATCACTGTTGAGTTGATACATAAGATCATTGAACAAGTAAAAGGTATTTAATCATACTTATGATCCCTGTAACCACCTTGCCGCTAGATCGCCTGCGCTCCGTGTTTAGTGAAAACATGCAAACGGATGTGTCTTTGGCGCGTTTCACCGCGGTTCGAGTGGGTGGCCCTGCCGATGTTCTTGTCACCGTTAATTCAGTAGATGAGTTGGAGATGACTGTCAAAGAATTGTGGGCGATGGATATCCCTTACTTTATTCTCGGTGGTGGATCGAATATGTTGGTCAGTGATGCCGGCGTTAGGGGTGTAGTTGTCATCAACCGGGCACGAGGGATTCGTTTCAATGATGATGCTTCTCCTCCTTCGGTTTGGGCAGAATCGGGTGCTAATTTTGGGAATGTTGCCCGACGAGCGGCTGCTCGTGGCTTGTCTGGCTTAGAATGGGCTGCCGGAATTCCTGGGACAGTCGGTGGGGCAGTGTTTGGGAATGCTGGTGCTCACGGTGGCGATGTTGCTGGAAGCCTGGAAATGGCAGAAATCTTGCATCAAGATGGACGCAAGGAACATTGGTCTGTTGAAGAGATGGGATTTGCCTATCGCTCCAGCTGTTTGAAGCGCGAGAAATTAGCTGCGATCATTTTATCGGCGAGCTTTACTTTGGCAAATAGCACTCCTGATGAAGTGCAGAAGCAAATGGATGAATATTCATCATTTCGCCACCGCACTCAGCCTCCAGGAGCAAGTATGGGCTCGATGTTCAAAAACCCTCCTGGAGATTATGCTGGCCGCCTGATTGAAGAAGCAGGCCTAAAAGGCACTCGTGTCGGTCAGGCAGAAATCAGCTCATTGCATGCTAATTTCTTCGTAAACCATGGAGAAGCTACTGCTGACGATATTTATTCACTGATTAAGTTGGCACGGGAGACTGTGGCTGAGAAATTTGATGTACAGCTTGAATTAGAAATTGAGTTTATTGGAGATTGGAAGTTGGATTAGGTTTTATGGCTGAAAAATTAAGAGTAGGTGTTATCTTTGGTGGTCGTTCCGGGGAGCATGAAGTTTCCTTGATGTCAGCGCGTTCTGTCTTAGGCGCGCTTGACCGGAATAAATATTGGGTTACAGAGATAGGCATCACTCATGGTGGAACCTGGTTGGTTGGGGAAGATGTGTTGGATAGTTTTGAGTCTGGGAAAATTGACCATCTGACTCCTGTGACGATGCTGCCCGATCCCAATCGCAGTGGCATTTACGCCATCCATTCGGATGAAAAAGGCGAAACAATTCAGCATCTGCAGGATTTTGACGTGCTCTTTCCAATCTTGCATGGCACGTTCGGCGAAGATGGCACCTTACAAGGGATGTTCGAGATGGCCAACGTGGCATATGTTGGCGCCGGGGTTTTGGGGTCTTCGGTTGGCATGGATAAGGGTGTTTTCAAGGCGGTCATGCAAGCGAATGATATCCCTGTGGTTGACGGGACGATTGTTCTACGCAGCGAGTTTGAGTCTGGAATGGATACTGTACTTGATAGCGTAGAAAAGATTTCAGCCTATCCTGTCTTCGTGAAACCCGCCAATATGGGCTCATCTGTGGGCGTGAATAAATGTGCAAACCGTTCGGATTTGCTTGAAGGTTTAATGGAAGCGGCGCGTTTTGATCGACGCGTTTTGGTAGAGCAGGGTATCGATGCTCGCGAAATAGAAATCAGTGTTTTAGGCAATGATGCACCCCAGGCGTCTGTACCCGGTGAAATCCGCCCCGCGGCCGAATTCTATTCTTACGATGCCAAATATCACGATGATCGTTCGGAAGCTTTTATCCCTGCAGATATCCCCACGGAAACGGCCGAGGAAATGCGCACCATTGCAGTGCGTGCATACCAGGCGATCGATTGCGCTGGCATGGCGCGGGTCGATTTCTTGTTAGATAAGGGTAGCGGTAAGTTTTATCTCAATGAGGTCAACACCATTCCTGGATTTACCCAAATCAGCATGTATCCTAAACTTTGGGAAGCCAGCGGAATGCCGTATCCTGAGTTGGTTGACCAATTGATTGAGTTAGCTTTAGAGCGACGCCAAGAACGAGATCACACCGAATGGCGCTATGAGCGATAGGAGATGATGAAGCAGCAGAAGTCCAACACCCGGGCTGATAAGGTTCGGGCGAAACGCGAAAGCGGCAGTAAACACTCTGTACCAAAGCGACGCAGCAAGCAGAGTGATGCTAATCGCGGCTATCCCCCCGTGATGGTACGTGGAACGCGTTCGGAAAGTGCTGCGAAGCGCCCTAAGAAGAAAAAACGAGTAAAACGTCGCTATGATGTTGCTCTGCCTACGCCAGGTGTTGAAGTTCGGTTGCCTTCTATTCCAACTGTGAAGTTTGGGTGGCGGCTGCTTTCATTATTACTTGGTTCGCTCCTCTGTGCGGCTCTTTATTATGCGTTCAACTCGCCAGTATACCGGGTGCGTGATGTTCAAATTGAAGGCCTGCTCCGATTTTCTGCAGAGACGATCGGCCGCTCTTTACTTGTTTATAACGAGATGATTTTTACAGTGGAGCCTGAAAAATTGGAGGAACAAATTGTCGCTACGTTCCCTGGAATTGTGTCTGCCTCGGTACGAGTAGGATTTCCTGCCATTGTGGACGTGCAGATTGAGGAGCGAGAGCCAAAATTGATTTGGGAACAAGGCACAACCAGTCAATGGGTAGATGCCCAGGGGATCTCATTCCCTGAGCGTGGGGAGGCAGGCAACCTGGTTCGGGTAGTAGCAACAGCCTCACCCCCCGCGCCGATCATCCTTGAGGAAGAAACTAAGGATGAGGGTATGGACGCCTTGAAGGTTCTCATGTTCCCAGAGACGGTGGAGTCAATCCTGACCCTGAGCGAAAATGCTCCCGAAGGGGTTCCAATTGTCTTTGATGGTCAGCATGGATTTGGATGGCATGACCCCCGAGGGTGGATTGTATATTTTGGTAAGCAAACTGCGCCTGCGGATATGGAGATGAAACTAGTCATGTATGATGCCGCAGTAACAAGATTGAGAGGAGAAGGAATTCAGCCAGCAATGATAAGTGTGGAGTATCTCCATGCCCCTTATTATCGCACGGAGTATTGATGTATTATGGATGCGCCGATAATTGTTGGAGTTGATGTAGGCACGACGAAAACCTGTACGCTGGTTGCTCGTATGGAGAGTGAGCAGCAGTTGCGTATTCTCGGCGCGGGTATCGAGCCGTCTAAGGGGATGCGAAAAGGTTCTGTGGTCGATATGAATGCTGCTGGGAAAGCTATTGCGCGTTCGATCGAGAAAGCTGAACGGACTTCTGGGCTCGAGATTGAATCCGCTTTGGTGAGCATGTCTTGTACGGATATCTCATCGGAAAATAGCCAGGGTGTTGTGGGTATTTCGGGACGGACGATTGATAACGAAGACGTGGTCCGGGCTGTGGAAGCAGCGCGCGCGGTGACTATTCCTCATAACCGTGAATTGATCCATGTCATCCAACGAGGTTTTTCGGTTGATGGTCAGGGCGGCATTCGAAATCCTGTCGGCATGCATGGGTATCGGTTAGAGGTAGAAACTCACGTGATCACAGCATCTGCTGCGGTTGTCGAGAATTTACGCCAGGCTGTTGCCGCTGCAGGTGTGAGGGCCAGTCAATTTGTGCTCAATCCATTGGCATCTGCGGAGGTTGTGCTCTCTGAGACAGAGAGAGAAATGGGTGTAGTTGTTTGTGATATCGGTGGCGGCACTACCGATATGGCGGTCTATATTGATGGCGATGTATGGCATACCATGGTTCTTGGTGTTGGCGGAAACCATATCACATCGGACATTGCGCATGGGCTGCATTTGCCTGCTAATCAGGCTGAAGAGATAAAGTTGCAACACGGGTTCGCACTTGAGTCTCATGTCAATTCTGAAGAGGCTTTCTATATTCATCCTTTTGGTGAAGAGAACCCGGTGACGATTAATCGTCAGGAGTTGGCACATATCATCGAAGCACGCGTTGAAGAGATCTTCAGCCTGATGATGCAGGAAATTAAACGCTCTGGGTATGATGGCTTACTTCCTGCAGGCGTGGTGCTGACTGGTGGAGTCAGCGCACTTCCTGGGATACGTGAATTAGCGAAAAAAGTGTTGGGAATGCCAGTGCGAGTCGCCCAGCCAACTGGTCTGATTGGCATGGTAGATCAGCTGGATTCTCCGGCATATGCTACCAGCGTAGGCCTGCTGCGTTGGGCAGTGTTGATGAGCGAGTTTGTCAACACGTTTGAAGGATATCAGCCTGGTCGGCTTCGCCGGTCTCGTCCTGTACAGGTGGGCGGTGATGTGGATTGGAAGAAAATGAAAGATTGGCTGCGGCGATTATTGCCGTAAATAATTATTTTAAGGTATATAAAGTGTCTAGTTTTAAGACGTTTGGTAAAATGGAGGAATCCTTGTGAAATTATCACTTTGCAGCAAAAAAGACCGTTATCGAATGCAAAGGATGCTTTCTGAGGATGAATCGAGGAGGATTCAAAAATGCAAACAATGAATCAACCAGAATCATTTGCACGCATAAAAGTGGTTGGTGTAGGCGGTGGAGGTTGTAATGCCGTCGATCGCATGATCGAAGAGGGATTGCAAGGTGTTGAATTCATCGCTGTAAATACAGATGCGCAAGCACTGGCGCTCTCGAAAGCTACGACCCGGGTTCGCATTGGTGATAAGCTGACGCGCGGCCTGGGTTCAGGTGGTGATCCTGAAGTAGGGCGCAAGGCCGCGGAGGAGTCTGCTGAAGAGCTTTACAATGTGCTCAAAGGCTCTGATATGGTTTTTGTCACTGCCGGAATTGGCGGTGGCACAGGTACAGGCGCTTCTCCAGTGATCTCGCAGATTGCCCGCGAGATTGGAGCGTTGACGATTGGTGTGGTCACTCGTCCATTCACTTTCGAGGGAGCTCGCCGTATCAAGTCAGCTGAAGCAGGCATCACTGGGCTCAAGGAGCAGGCCGATACGCTCATTGTGATCCCCAATGACCGCTTGCTTCAAATTGTCGATAAGCGCTCTTCCTTGCAAGAGGCTTTTAAGGTGGCTGACGATGTCCTTCGCCAGGGCATACAGGGCATCTCGGAGTTAATCACCATTCCTGGTTTGATCAACCTCGACTTCGCGGATGTGCGTACGATCATGTCTGAGGGCGGGGCAGCTTTGATGGCTGTAGGTACCGCAACAGGTGACGAACGGGCCCGTGATGCTGCCGAACAAGCTATCTCCAGCCAGTTACTCGATATCACCATCGATGGTGCCCGCGGTATTCTCTTCAATGTGACGGGTGGCCCTGGCCTGACCCTCTTCGAGGTCAACCAGGCTGCCGCGATCATCAAAGAGACCGCGCACCCCGATGTTAACTTGATCTTCGGCGCGGTGATTGATCCCGATATGGGCGAAAACTTGCGTATTACCGTCATCGCCACCGGCTTTGAGAGATCGGGTATGCCGCGCAATATAATGGAGCGCGCTCTGCGGCCTCGTGAGATCACGCCGCCAAAAGAAGAGCAAGGCGAATTTGCGCCGCGTACACTGAATACTGAGGATTTGGATATTCCTACTTTCTTGAGGAACCGAGTCCGTTCTGATAACTAGTTGGTAGAACACACAAAATTCTGATGAAGCTTTAGAGATATCTGGCCCTCCTCCCAGAGGTCTCTAATTGTCTGTTTACCCCTGGCTCCCCGCGAATGCTTTCGGGCGGGGAGCTTGGGGTTAAGCAATCCCATGGGCTAAGAAAGATGATGAAATCCAGAATCATGCCTGAAGTAGTCCGATTTGTCCCGTTGTCTTAAAGATTCGAATATTTTAAGGAAATAGTACTTTGGTTTGCTTGCTTTATTAAATCAAGCGTGCTAGAATGTATTTCCGGAACCGCCATATGTATGGCTATTTGAATGTAGTACCCCCATATATGGGGGCTATCCCTGTTTTGTCTTATGCTTTGTCCCTATTGTCAGAATGAGCGCTCCCGTGTAATCGATACCACAAAAGATAAGCGTGGTGGTGTTCGGCGTCGTAGAGAGTGCCTTCACTGTGGCCAGAGATTCAGTTCTTATGAGCGCCCTATTCTGTCAACTCCTTTGCTTATTAAGGAAGACGGCAACCGAGAAGTCTTTGATCGCGAAAAGCTTCTTAGGGGCATTCACATCTCATGTGCCAAGCGGCCTGTTTCCGCGGCCGATATCGAACGGTTGGCTGGGGAAATCGAATCATCTTTGCAAGCTTTGGGCAAAGCAGAAGTTTCTTCTAGGGTTGTGGGGGATATGGTTATCGCTGGGTTGAAAGAATTAGATCATATTGCCTATATCCGCTACGCAATCGTGTATTTGGGGTTGGATGATTTGAAATCCATCCGAACAGAGATTGACCGTTTGCTGGAAACAAATTAATCGGATGAGAATATAGCAGGGGGTCGATGTGTGTAAAAAAACCTTATCGTCAGAGGAGTGATTAATGGTTTTGAAAACTGTGGACAAACTTAAATTGCCACCTTTACCAGAAGGTACTCAACAGGTGGCATTGACTGATAATTCGTATCAGGTTTTCAAACGGCGTTATATGCGTCGAGATAGTGATGGGCATCCAGTGGAAAGTGTTGAGGGAACTTTCTGGCGAGTAGCTTATCATATTGCTCAGGTTGAGAAGGAGTGGGGGGAGAACACTTCTGTGGTGGCGCGCCAATTCTATGATTTACTTGCCGAGAAGCGCTTCCTACCGAATTCGCCAACTTTTACAGGCGCGGGTACTCCCTTGGGACAATTAGCAGCCTGTTTTGTGCTGCCACTCAGCGATGATATGGGACGCTGGAACGATGGCATTTTTCAAACCCTGCGTAATGCCGCGCTGATTCAGCAGACGGGTGGCGGTAACGGTTTTTCTTTCTCACGTTTGCGACCCGCGGGTTGTATCATCAAAACATCCGCAGGCAGGGCAACTGGCCCGGTGGGGTTCCTGAGTGTTTATGATAAAGCTTTTGGGGAGATTGCCCAAGGGGGGACGCGGCGTGGTGCGAATATGGCCGTGTTACGCGTTGATCATCCTGATATTGAAGAATTCATAACCTGTAAGACGGATGAGAACGCTATCACAAACTTCAATATCTCAGTGGGCATTACCGATGCGTTTATGCAGGCTGTTGAGGACGACGATTTGTGGGATCTGCGTTTCCCCGATGTTGATCATCCGGATTATCGCAAATACAGCGGCACCATAGAGCAGGCTGAAGAAGATGGCATTCCTATTAAAACGTACAAGCAAGTTCGGGCGCGCGAGTTATTCGATAAGATTGTCGCGCAGGCACATCACAATGGTGAGCCGGGTGTGTTGTTCTTGGATGCTGCTAATCGCGCAAATCCTGTTCCTCATCTTTATGACTTAGAAGCCACCAATCCCTGCGGCGAACAATTTTTGGGTCCTTATGAAAATTGCTGTCTGGGTTCTGTTAACCTAGCTCAACACTCAGGACCAGATGGATCTGTGGACTGGTTGAAATTGCGCACCACAATAGAATTATCAACCCGCTTCTTGGATAACGTGGTCGATGTAAATGCCTATGTCCCCGATGTGCCCGAATTGCGTGAAGCTGCGCTCAACGCCCGGCGGATTGGATTAGGCATCATGGGTCTGGGCGATTTGATGTACCATGCTGGGATTCGTTATGGTTCGCCTGAAGGCCAGGAATTTGCTGCGCAAGTTATGGAATTTGTCCGGTATCATGTCATGCGAACCAGTATCGAGCTGGCAAGAACTCGCGGTGCATTCCCAGCGATTGCTGGCAGTATGTATGACCCAACGAATCTGACTTGGGCACCACCGACCTCGATCGTGCCATATAAGCATAATTGGGATCGTCCAGAGTTGAACTGGGAGACAGTTGTTGAAGAGATCCGCGAACACGGCGTTCGCAACGCGGCGCAGACGACGATTGCGCCTACCGGTACTATTGCTACAGTTGCCGGATGCGAGGGGTATGGCTGTGAGCCGGTTTTTGCACTGGCCTATGTCCGTCATGTTGACGACAATGGTAAGGATTTACAGCTTACCTACACAAGCCCGCTTTTTGAGAAAGCTTTGATCGAGGCAGGGTTGGAAGAAGATGAGCGCCAACGCCTTATCGAACAAGTGTTAGATAGTGGCACATGTCAAAATGTCGAGATGGTGCCCGAACATTTGCGTAATACCTTTGTGGTTTCACAAGATATTTCGGCTGTAGCGCATGTGCGTATGCAGGCGGCTTTGCAAGTGTTTGTGGATAACAGCCTCTCCAAGACAATCAACTTCCCCGAAGATGCCATGGAAGAAGATGTGGCAACAGCATACCAGTTGGCATGGGAGTCAGGCTGTAAAGGTATAACGGTATACGTCACGGGTTCGCGTCAGAAGGTTGTCTTGGAAACAAAAACTACGGCCAAAGAGAAGGAGAACGGCGGTGCGACATTAGTCCCCGAGGCTGCTCAATTGACAATTTGGCATCAAACCAAAAAGCCGCGCCCGCGCAGATTAAAGGGCTATACCTACAATGTAAATACGCCTCTGGGAAAAGCCTTCGTGACCGTCAATGAGAATGGAGGGGAACAACCTTTTGAAGTTTTCATCAACACAGCTAAGGCTGGCTCGGATACAGCCGCGGTTTCTGAGGCGATTGGCCGGTTGCTTTCATATACGCTGCGAATAGCCTCACCCATTGAGCCGCGCGAACGCCTGCAGGAGATAGTGCATCAACTTTCCGGAATTGGCGGCGGTCGCCCGCTAGGTTTTGGCCCCAATAGGGTACGATCATTACCCGATGGTGTCTCACAGGCATTACGTGAATACTTGGAGAATTCTCTTGACGAGTATGCCTGGCGCGAAGCCGAAAAGGGGAATGGGCATGAAGCTGAGGAATCTCTGCAAAGGTCCTTCAAGATTGGTGATTTGTGTCCCGATTGTGGGGAGGCAGCCCTGGTCAACGAGGAGGGTTGTAGAAAGTGTTACGCCTGTGGGCATAGCGAATGCTAACGAAAAAAGCGCCGCACTCAGTTCAAGTGCGGCGCTTTTCTTTTCGAGAGATAAGGAAGATATGCCTGCCTTATGCCTATAATTGGTTTCGATTAAAGTTGAATAATTTGGTATGATATAGCAATAAAGCTAAAGTTATAGAGTTTCTATATTTTCCAATTTGCTGAATTTATGGAAACGAGTGGGGTTCGTCAAAGAGTATTCTTATACAGATGGACAAGCAAACCTTTCTATTATTATTGCCTAATACTATTTCGATAATAGTATCTTTGGCGGTGTATATATTTACCTTGCGCCGGCGGGAAGTATCAGGTGCTTGGGAATTTTCTTGGTATACCTTGTCAAGTTCATTATTTACCTTGCTTTATACATTTGAGGTGTTCAGTGTTACGTTAGAAAGGAAATTAATATGGGGTAATTTGCGGTTCGTCGTTACACTTTTTGGACCTTTAGCATTCATAAATTTTGCCTTGATTTTTACTCGGCGAAAAAGAGATTATTTCAAAATAGTTTGGGCAGTTTTAATAACCATTGCATTAATTTTGGTAATAATTCTATATACTGATGACTATCACCATTTAGTATATCCAGAAGGCTCTTTGGCTATCAAAAACCTTTATTCTACATTGAGCTATCAGTTCACCATTGTTGGGTGGATATTCATATTTTATGGATATGCCGTTGGTCTATGGGGGTTATTATTGTTAATTTCTGCATTTATCCAAGCTCAAAAACCATTTCGATCTCAGATCTTTGCAGTTGTTCTTAGCACTTTAATGCCTCTAATTGGGGTTGCATTTTCACTGTCGGGGATTAATCTTTTTGGGCAAATGGATTTGACACCTGTTGCATCTGCTCTGAGTAATATCATCATTGCTTTTGCTTTGTTCCGCTTTGGTCTATTTGATATTGTTCCTGTTGCCCGTGATATGCTAATCGAGAAAATGAGAGACACTGTTCTTGTATTTGATGATCAAAATCGCATCGTAGATGCTAATCCAGCTGCCTTAGCTATTTTAGTACCTTAACAGTAAAAAGTTTGCACAAAAAACAAGAAGATCAGGTCTG
>CAZLNX010000065.1:0-21614 GCA_964560795.1 uncultured Anaerolineales bacterium
ACCAAGGTTACTCGCTCAAGCCCTGTTTTGTCTAGGCTTCATGCACCAACGCCTTCTGGAGGAACAATGTCTGAAGATATAAAAAATGCTTTACGTATGATGCCTTATGGTTTTTATGCGGTCTCAACCAGCACGGGAGATGATGCCAATGTAATGGTCTTGAATTGGGCCACACAAGTTTCTTTTGAGCCTCGCTTGCTGGCTTTAGGAGTAGCGAAGAATGCCTATTCCCACAGCTTGATCCAGCAAGGCAAAGTCTTTGCACTCAACATTTTCAACAAAGAAGATGCTGACCTGATCAAGCCCTTCACAAAGGGTCGAGGCAAAAACCCAGATAAAATGAAGGATGCAAGAATCTCTTCGAGTCCAGAAACCGGATGTCCGGTTCTTGAAGGTGCGGCGGCGTACTTGGAGTGCCGGCTCGTAAATATCCTGGATTTTGGTGGAGACCACGATATCGTCATTGGTGAAGTAATCGGTGCAGGAGTCAATAAAGCCGGCGAGGCTGGAGATACTTTGAGCCTGACTGATCTCGGTTGGAGTTACGCAGGCTAGAAACTGACAAAAAAGAAGGAGCGGCATTTGCCGCTCCTTCTTTTTTGTCTTACTCATCGTCTGGATCGATCATCCCTGGTTGGTGGAGGTCGATCACTTCGCCGTGGATATTGATCTTGATGCGGAAGCCGGTCATGCCCATATAGGCAATACTTTCCTCGGGAATTCCCACTTCGAAGATGCGCTCAAATTGCTCATCCATTTGTTTTAGCTGGGTTTCGATCATGGCACGAGTGAAGATGTCATCCTGGCCGAGCATTTTTGCAGCCTGCTCGCTGAGTATGTCTTCGTGGCCGGTGATCATCTCACGCATGGATTCCAGCACCTGACGGTCAACCTGCTCGGTGGGGATATGCCGACGGAAACCAGCATCGTCGACCACGTAACAGGGTTCATCTCCCACGTAGGCGGTTTCTACGGGGTTGTCATATTCGTCGTACACTAAACCTTGGAATAAAATCTTTTTAGGCATGATATTCTTCCGATCATTCAATCGCCTAAAATTGTACCGCGCTGCCAAGTACTTCTACATATTTCTTATACGCTTCTTACGAAGACTGCTTTCCTTCAATAGTGCCCAGTAAAATCGCCGCGGCAATTCCCAAGCGGCGGTCTAGCTGGTTGGCCGGATCAAAGGTAAAGTCGAGATCAAGATGATAGCCGATGAAGCGGAAGCGTTGCTTGTAGTCAGCCACGCGTTGTTCCCCAATCAGCAAGTCGTAATTCTGTGGCAATAGCGAACCCAGCAAGAGACGACGCAGAAGGGCGTAGCCCATGCTGTCTTCTTGGAGAATCCCTATCGGCTGATCATAGGCATCGAGCACTTCCCATTCGTCGCGCATCATGGAGCGCAAACCTTTGCGGCGCAGTACGCCAACCTTCGTTTGTGTTGTGCTGTCGATGACATCGTACGCAGCAGAGAAATCGATGATCTGGCGCGCTTGGATGTTGAGCACTTCTTGCGACATATTCTCATCCGAGAAGATGCGAATATCCTCTTTGAGTTTGAACATCTTTTGCTGGCTGTAGAGCACCAGATGCCCATCCGGCGCATAGACGCGGAATTTGCCGGTCAGCGCTAGAACCTGGCGCTTGAGAAGATATTGATTGTATTGAAATGCACTGTGCATGTTTTTGCTCCTTTGGTGTTTGAATACCAATTAAAAATTAATTTTATCTAGGGATGTTATATCACATCTACAGTTGTGCCGATTTCCTCATAAATCCTGCGCTGGTCGGCGGGAACTGCGGGAAGTGTCCAGCGATAGATCCATTTGGATGCCTGGGATGTGAGATTGATACAGCCGTGGCTGCGCGGCAGCCCGAAGTCGTTATGCCAGTATGTGCCATGGAAGGCAACGCCTCTCTCAGTGATATAGCTCACCCAGGGAATGCCGGGCAAGTCGAAGCCATTGTAGGCCAGATTCCCTGCGGCCATGTGGCGAGATGGCATTTTGTGATTTGTGTAATGGCGGCCTAGAGGCGTATAGAATTGCCCGTTGCTGAACTCTGCTCCAGTGGCGGCTTTGGTGATGAAAACAGGACGATCGTATTCGTAGGCAACCACCACCTGGTTTGCAGTATCCACCTCGATGCGTTTCTCCTCAGCTGGAACATCTGGGGAAATAGTGCTCACTTCATCGGGTGGAATCAACCTCAGGTGTCGCGCCGGCACGTAGTAGATCAAATCCCATTTGTCATCCACGATCTGATATAGCGGTGTACCATCCCTGCCGTATAATAATTCCCTGATCCAATGCGTGGTTTCATAATAAAACCTGTAGGCTACCTCGTGGTGTACGTCGATCTCCCAATAGGCATCGGTGTACGGAACACTTACCTCGCCCAATTGCCCTCCCTCGGGGATTTCCCAGTTCGGTTGATTGAGGATCGTTTTGACAGGCTGCACACCCCCTGAGTGGACGAACCCCTCAGCGATGCGGTACCAAACCATGTTATGGGCAGGTTCTTCATCCCCAACGGTGACTGCTAGGACAGGGACAACCGTATCGACCCAAAGTTGTTTGACAATTTCTGCAGAGAAAGAGGGTTGATCATAGACAGATATGTGATCGTAGATCACCCTGCCTTGCTGGTTCGATGCCAGGGATGGGGGATTCTTGAATGGCGCCATGGCTAACCCCAATAGGCCTAATCCCCCTACTTTGAGAAAATCACGCCGGGAAATGGGGTTTGAAACAGTCATCATTGATGGACATTCACCAGTGTGCCCACAGAAGCCCAGTTGAAAATCCAGCCGGCTTCATCGGTCTGCATGTTGACACAGCCGTGGCTCATGGGTGTACCGAAATTGTTGTGCCAATACGTTCCGTGAATACCGTAACCTTTGTAGAAATACATAGTATAGGGAACGTCAGGTAAATAATACCCCGGTCCAGCCATATTGGCAAAACGGTATTTGACATAAATTTTGTATTGGCCAGTGACAGTTGGGGTTCGCCAGGTGCCTGTTGATACTCTGAAGGAGTTGATCAGATTATTGCCCTTGTATGCGTATAGACGTTGATCTGAGAGGTCAATGTCTATCCATCTCTCGTCGGAACCGACACCCGGAGGCCTGTACGTGGTAGAGCCCGATGAACTTTGCGGTTTTTGAGTGGGTGGTGGTTCAGGTGTGTTTGTGGGGCGTGGTGTGGGAGTGATTGAAGGGGTGAATGTGGCAGTGGGTGTCAGGGTGTTTGTTGGCGTGGGAGAAGGAGTGAAGGTCGGTGTGGGCGTAAATGTGGGCGTCGGTGTAGGTGTGCGGGTGGCTTTGTCTAGATTTGCATTTGCCAGGGGGACAGCTTCTTTGTTGCCAAAAGCGAAAGAAAAGGTCGGCGTGCTGAACCAGGCAAAGAAACCTATAACCACGACTAAAAGCACCAAGCTCCATGGTAGGATTGCCGGCCTGGGACGAGACAGCGCGGCAGGGGAAATGTTTGGATCGAGGGTTGGCCAATATTTTGGCGGTTCTGAAGGTTCTTGACGCCAACGCTCAATTGCCCAATGCATACCTCTCCTGGCATACTCGCTTTGTGGATTGATCTCAAGAGCACGTTTGAGATATGCCAGACTGGCCCTTGGGGAAGCGCATGCAGCCAGGAAAAGCCAGGGTTCCTCCCGGTCAGGAGCGAGAGCGGCTGCCTGCTCAGCCCAACGACGTGCGCCGCGCTGATCTTTGCGCTTAAGCGCCTGTTGGGCATTTCGAAGGGCCTCTTGGGCTTGCTTCCAATCAGAACTCATTATTGATCCGTCGTTATACTCTCGTTACGTGTATAGCAGAGGATGCCGTTGGCGATTCCGCTAGCAATTGCATTCTGTTCTTGGGTGAGTAATTGACGATCCAAATTCATGAAGCCGATCTCGATGATCACAGCAGGTGTTTCTTCATTGATTTCATCGAAAGCGTGATACTCAGTCATATCCGCGGTGATGCTCAGATGCTCACTCAGTCCGGTTGCTTTGGCATAGCGGTTGCGCAGACAAGCGACCATACGTGCTGTCCTTTCTGGTCGCGGGTTGTGGCGTGATTCGGCGACCTTGAACCCAGTGGCTGCGTCATTGATGTAGGTGCAAGAATCTGCATGGATTGAAACTAATGCCAAAGCTTGGTAACCTTCTAATTCGTTGTCGAATTCGTGGAGCAAGTCGACATCAAAGCCTTCGTTGATCAATTTCTGCTGCAAAAGAGTAGCTACTTCCTGGTTAATGCTCAATTCGGTTAAGCCATCGGAGCACACCGCGCCAGGGTCTGCGTTGTCACCCCAATGCCCAACAACAATGCCGATGGTTGGCTTGGGTCGCGGGGTTGCTGTAGGCCATTGGGTTTCAGGTGTCTCCTGTGCGTTTAGTGCTTCGGAGAATTTGGCTGAAAATTCGCCTGAAAAGATGCTGATTGGTTTTGCGGCTGTAAATAATGACGCTATCGCAAATGCAACCACCGTGACAGTGAAGATAGATTTCAGCGATTCTGCAACAAGGTTTGGCCCTCTTTTGGGCTTTGAATTTGGATTTTTCATATCAAAAAGCGTTTTTTCCTACTTCATAGTACCGAAAAGATGTTTGGATGGCAAGGTTTTTAGGTAAAATATAAGTGAGTTTTTTCACCTTGGTTATTAGGCCGTATTGACTTTTGGGGATTTCTCTACTGATGTAGATGCGATCGTCGAAAGGTTCGCGCTCCTACAATATTCCGATAAGTCAATACTACCTAGTTGCAAGGTTGAGACCCAATAAGGATGAACGATGTCTGAAGACAAACTTTCCCCCGAGGAACAAACTGTGTTATTGACGTTGGCGCGCCAGGGTCTGGAATTGGGCGTGAGAGGTGAACCCTTACCTCCACTCAACCCCAACGAGATTCCAGCTCGCTTGCTCGAACCCGGTGCGACCTTTGTTACCCTGACCAAGGGGGGGCAGCTTCGAGGTTGCATTGGCACGTTAGAGCCTTATAGGCCATTGGCCGATGATGCCCGCGAGCATGCTGTGGCCGCGGCACTTAATGATTACCGCTTTCCTCGTGTTCAAGAAGATGAACTCTCAGAAATTCAGATCGAGATCTCACGCCTGACATCACCACAGCCAGTCGAGTATGATGGCCCCGATAATCTGTTGACTAAGATCAAACCTGGAATTGATGGTCTTGTCGTGCGAGATGGGATGCGACGGGCCACCTTCTTACCACAGGTTTGGGAAAAATTGCCAGACCCCGCAGATTTTATGAATCAATTGTGTCGAAAAATGGGTGGGCAACCTGATTTATGGAAGGTGAAACAAATCGAAGTGGAAAATTATCAGGTAGAGAAACTTTTCGAATAAAGAAGTCCCCGGCCATATTCAATGGCCGGGGACTTTTCTTGTCAGGGGTTTGTATTTTTATATCTGTTCAAAGTGTTCAACGTTGAGAACAAAAACTGTTGCTCGTTTGGCAATGGGCTCGACGGAAGGGGAGCATTGCGTATTGATGGTATTAATCGCTTCATCTACGCGAGTGTCATCTACGCCGATCATCAAGGTGCTGTTTCCCTGACGCAAGAAACCACCCGTTGAATCGATGCGCGTGACTGAAAAATCCGCTTCGTGCAGCGCTCCGTAAACACACTCACTGTCTTCGTCATTGATTATTGTTACTAACATTTTCATCGTTTCATCTCCAAATTTGAAACTACAGGCGCTCAAAATCCCTGATGTTGAGCACATAGATGGTCGCCTGAACCTTGTCGGGTTCTTCCGTTTCCGGGATGTTTTCGCGGATTACTTTCAGAGCAGATTCAACTTGATCGTCTTCGATCCCCACCATAAAAGTTGTTGTTCCGCCGCGCAATAATCCACCTGTTGATGCGAGGCGTGTGGCGCGGTAATTCGTATCCAACAAAGCTTGAGCAACCTCGTCGCTGTGTGAATCGTTGATAATTGCTACGATCATTTTCATTACAGCACCTGGTACCTTTCTACATCGAATGCGAATATCGTTGCGCCGCCAATCGTAATGGCTGTGCTTTTATCAGAATCAAGCTCTGGGCTGGGGAGGAGTTCAACTCGCTGTCGGCTGGCTCGCATGATGGCTTTCTTTAAATTCTCTTCCTGCTCTTTGAGAGTGCCTACGAGCAGGGTGACATTCTTTCGCCCCAAGAAGCTGCCAGTGCTGGATAAGCGCGTAACTGGCAAGCCAAGTCGGTTGATGCTGGCGTTTACATTTTCAACGTCGGCCTCTTGAACGATGATCGCCATCAAGCCATCGATGGTTTGGGAAGTGTCGGCACGGATCAAGTCTAGCAGGCTCGATTGACGGTGAGTGAGAGCTGAATCTACTTCGCTGGCCAATTGCGAATATGTATCTTCGGAGATGATCCCGTCTCGAAGAAGGGTGTTGAGTGAGCTACGTTGCGTTTGAAGCAGATCTCGGAAGGCCGAGTCCATTTCCTGGAGTTCCAGGGTCGGGTCTGCGTGTAGGGTTTCCTCAACAACTTTGGCAAGCGCTTTGGCATGTTGCTTCAAGGGTTTTGAAAGACGCTCCCATAGATGGGATGAAAGCAAACCTTCATCATGCATGGTTTCCAGCCGATCGAAGGAAGATCTTGCTATTACGGCGCGCGCGTGACGACGCTCATATTCTTCTTGCTCCTCGCTACGTTGGATGAGATTCATTTTGTTGATTAGCGGCTTCATCGTCAGGCCCTGCACCAGGAGGGTGAAGAGCACGGCGCCGAATGCCATGGCCTGAATTTCATTTCTGGATTCCAGCGATGCAGGCAGGCTGATGGCCAAGGCAAGGGAGATCGCGCCGCGCAATCCACCCCAATAGAGCACATTTTTATATCGAAATGTGAGGTCTTTTCGAAACCCCAACAGTGCATATACGCCGACAGCACGCGCCACCAAGATGGCGACAATGGCCCAAACAATCACCTGCCAATCGGCAACCAGGACTCTCAAGTCGATTTGCAACCCAATTAGTAAGAAAACTACCGAGTTGGCAAAATAGGCTGCGGTATCCCAAAAGTTGAATACCAGGATCCTTGATGTCGGTGACATTGCTTTATTGCCAACGTTGCCGCTGACCAAACCAGCCACCACCACCGCCAGCACGCCGCTGACATGTAACTGTTCTGCGACGATATATGAACCAAAGGCCAAAACCGTCGTCAAAGTGGTTTCGATGAGGGGGTCATCGATAAAGCCAATGGCTCGGGAGATGATCACCGCCAAAATGAACCCAACGACGATGCCGCCACCAGCGACAATGACAAAATCGAATAAGCTGTTGATCAGGTTGAACGAGCCGCTTATCGCGATCACAACCATGAGGTTGAAGATCACAATGGCAGTACCATCATTGAAAAGGCTTTCGCCCTCCAAAAGAACTTGTAAGCGTTTGGGAACACCCAACGAGCGGAATAACGCTACGACTGCAACGGGGTCCGTTGCGGCGATCAAAGCCCCAAAAACCAGGGCAACGGCAATGGGGAATCCCGTTCCCACGGCAACAACGCCGCCCACTAAGAAGGTAGTGATTAGCACACCGGGAATGGCTAAAGCCAGAATGGTTGTCAAATCTTTACGCAAGTCTTTGTATTTTATATGGAAGGCGGCTTCGAAAATCAAAGGGGGCACCAATAACCCCAGAAAGATCTCAGGGGGAATGTTGATCTGTTCCTGACCCCGGAGAGATAGTGCTAAGCCAATTAATACCAATCCAACGGTATATGGCAGGCGCAGCCGATTTGTTACGATGCCGACCAGGGCGGCGATCAACAACAAAGCAATAACCGCAGTAATTATGGTGATGATGCGTTCTGCTTCCGCTTCCTCTTCGGTAATTTCCCCAGAATGCTCGCTTTCACTTGTTTGGGCAAACGACAATCCAAAGGCCTCGTTTCCTGAGCACGCTGTCATCAAAGGGATAACGAAAATAGTTAGAAATATTAGTATTTTTAGAGGGTTGCTCAATCGTGTCATACTCATCTTTCTGTATCTAATTCAACTACATGGGGATCGGGTCTCTTGACAACCGCTGTTTGGCCGCCGGGGAAAGTTACACGTGTTTTTTCGGTTTCTCTCTTGACGGTCAAGCCGCGGTACCTGATGGTAACAGGCCAGGGGAACGGGTTTGTTCCTTCTAACGCTACTTTTCTTGGAGAAATCAGGCGCACTCCGAGGGTTTCTAGGAAGAGCGATAGCGGTGCAATGCCTTGAAGGGAGTTGCGCTCCCCAACACCTGCTCCGGTCTCGACATTATAGTTTTGCGCAAAGGATTTGTGATTCTTCAGGTTTGAAATGATCGCGTTCATTAAGCGGGTGACTAACTCAGCAGCCTCTTTGCGGTATTGGTAATGCAGAAGCCCCTCTCCAATGAGAGAACTCCAAAGAGAATTCGTATTCGCGCAAGGATGTGCTTTGTCTTCATTCATTAATGATGGGCAGAGAGGGATGCCAAAGGCTCGCCAAAATCTCTCAGGGTTTAGCATAGCCTTTTGGATAATTTGTTCTGAGCGCTCTTGTGATGGTATTTTTGCGAAGAGAGGTAGGAATAGTGAATAATCCTGATTGCTAAGATCAACAACCTCAACTCTGACGATGTCATTAGGCCTGATGTCGCGAATTTCGATTGACTCTAGCTGCGAAAACACTTTTTGGGTAGTAACCGTACTGTTTCGCAATCGCCAGGTGAAACGTTCTTCAGGAATGCGTTCAACACGATTTTGCCCTGCGGGACCAACTCCGTGAATAAATAGGTTGACCTGACGGGGGGTGGCATCAAAGCCCTTGATCGAAACCAGCAATCTGACCGGCTCTTCAAAAGTCCGCTGCAGAAATATCTCTCCAGGGCCAAATTGCTCGGCTATTACTTCTCTTGAAGGGCTGAGATGTGTCTCACGATCCCATACCCGATACATCGACGTAGAATCGTCCCAAGAATCTTCAATTGCTGCGATAAGCTTGTCCGCTGAAGCTTGAAGCGCCGATACGGCTCCAGTGTGTTGGAGTAAGTGAGCCATTTCGATCAAGATTTGAATCTCGTTGTATAGCAAGGCACATAAAGCAGGATTCTCGCTTTGTGAGATATCGGCTCCCTGAGACCACTCATGCCAGGGAGAAAATGTTGGGTGCTCATCGAGGCCAGACTGCATTATATGAGTCCATTCTGGGATGCCATCTTCATCACGATCTTGTGTTGGCTCAAACCATGCCTGGACGGACTTGACTAAATTTGGGAATATCAATTCCAAGAATTGACGATCTTCGGTCGATTTGAAGATGCTCCAGGCTAGATGTGCGAGAATGGGGGTGCTCATCACGCCACCGCGCTGTCCACCTAGGCCCGGTTTCCAATCCACGAAGCCATTTTGTTCTTGGGTGGCAAGAAAATTTGCTAATAGACCAGCTGCAATTTTTGGGGCAGTCGGCAGCAGATTGCCTATCAGAAAATACGTTTCCAATGGGGTTTGCCCACTCCACAAATGCGAGTGATCGCTGCCATCTCCGTTGGGAGAGAAGCCGTGGTTGGGTTGGCGACTGGCGACAAATGAGATCTGGGGTAAATGATCTGTCGGTCCACAGAGCAGCCCGAAGGCACTTTTTTGAGTCAATGCAAAAGCTACATCCCAATCAGGGTCACCAGTTTCAATATCGATCAAGCCTTCATTGAGCACGTCTAGGCGGGCAATTTCTTTGTCCCATGCTCTCGTCGCAGTGAGTCGTGCTTGATCAAATGATGTTTCATGATCTTTATTTGTTGCTAGCACCCACCGGAAAGTGCGCTCTCCGCCAGCAGGCAAATCGATATCAATGGCCAGCGCAGGGTATGGACCCGAACTAAAGTGCGGCCCGCCGGTCATGAATAAAACTGGCGCAAGACCATCTGTCTGACCACATAGTACAGTGACAGCTTCAATTTCTTCCGCTGCCATGCGGGCGCCTTCACTGGCCGCAGAGAGCATTGCGCCCCATTCAAAACAAATGGCACGCGCCGAGAGGCGGCTATTCTTGATCTTCACTCGCCCTGTAACGACCTGAGATTCGGGAACCCAATATTCTAAAGAAACGTCAATGCCGGTAAATGGCGCACAAGATACATGTAGATAATTGGGGAAAAATCGGTGAACTACCGGACCATCGGCGTAATTTTCGGAATCTGTGACCGCCGAATCGCCCTCGACAAAACGCGGGAAGAGACGTAGATTGCGAGCCCGCAAGCCATAGGTTGTCTGGATGGCAAGCGCGGGAGGTTCGCCTCCAACGAGAGATAATTCCCAAATATGATCATTGGCGTAGTCAGTGGGGGCGCAGCGAGCATCTGCTGCGATGATATAGGCGCCTGGATCATTGACTGACAGGTTCCACATCCTCATAAGGGGCAATTGTAAGGGTAGTTGGAAGAAAGGTCAAAGGTTTTGTGCTAGAATCTATGTTCAGCAGGCAGTAATTCGGTAAACAGTAACCAGTGAGTAGTGTACAGTGTTAAGTAGTCAGAGTACTTTTTGGTAGGGTCGTTATCGCGGAGCAGATTCTCGGCGAAATCATTTAAGCGACCTACGTAATTCGGGTTTCTTTTCCCGACAATGATCTCTTATAATTCATAGCGAAAACTCAGGAGAAAATTATGTCTAAACATCATGCACGCGGTTTGTATTTCGAGCAATTTGAAGTTGGTCAGGTTTATGTCAGCGCCGGACGAACGATTACTGAAAGTGATATTGTGGCATTTGCTGGATTATCAGGTGATTACAACCAAATTCATACCGATGCCGAATTTAGTAAAACGACACCTTTTGGCCAGCGAGTTGCCCATGGATTATTGGTCACCTCAATTGCTTCGGGATTGGTTACACTTAGCGGCTTGATCGAAGGCACAGTGCTGGCATTTCGAGAGATTGGATCCTGGAAGTTTACAAAGCCCGTCTTTATTGGTGATACCGTTCATGTGCAAACTGAGGTTATTAATACTAAAGCCCTGAAACGCCTGGGTGGTGGTGCCGTTGAACTGGAACTCAGCGTGCTCAACCAGAATGAAGAAGTAACGATGAAGGGCGTTTGGAAGGTGCTGATCGCCAGCCAGCCAGAGGAAGAATAAATTTTGACTGAAGAGAAACCCGCCCAGCCAGAGGATCCCCGAGATCGATTTCGCCGTTTGCTAGACGAAGCTGAGAAGATCGAGAAAGAAGCTTCTGCTGAAGAGAGTCAGCCTGAACCCCCTGAAGAGGAGTTTGAGCCTCCAGTTCCAAAGCCTAAGTCTGACTACCCCTCGACGTATTTAGATTTACTGGGACGAGAACCCGAACCCGGCGAACCTGTTCATGAAGATTTATTAAGTGAAACGCGCCCCGAGGATGTGCTCAGTTCAAAAGTTGATCAGGTAGATGAGGACAGCGATGAAGAGCTTATCGAAGGGGAGACATTGCCCCACGAGGAAGCGACAACGCCTCCTCCGCCGAGTTTGGGAACAACACCCCAAGCCGCGCCACCTGCTTTAGATACCCAAGGGATGCCGCTGCCGCGTCGGGTTGATGAGATTGACATGGGGGCCACGCGGGTTACACCGTCATCCTTTGAGGATGTACCCGCCCCAAGGCCAGCGACCACCCCTCCGGTTGCACAGCCACCTCCACCCAAAAAACGGGTTCGACCCAAACTTCAAACAGCCCGATTAGAGCGCGGTCTGGGCTGCTTGCTGCGCATGTCCCTCTTAGGCGCATTTGTTTTCGTGGTGATTGCTGTAATTGCAGCATCTATTGGGTTTTATGTCTACTGGCAGATTGCCAACGATCTGCCAGATCCCAGTGATCTACGCGATCGAGTTTCGCAATTCGAAACCACCCGCATCCTGGACCGCAATGGAAATTTGCTTTATGAGATCTTAGATCCAACTGGTGGGCGACGGACATATATACCGCTGGAGGATATGTCTCCCTATCTTGTTGCGGCAACCATTGCCACCGAAGATAAAGAGTTCTACAACCATCCCGGCTTTGATGCCATGGCCATCGTGCGCGCCTTCTGGCAAAACCTCGACAGCAAAGAGACGGTTTCGGGTGCTTCTACTATCACCCAACAATTGACGCGTACGATGTTCCTTTCTGCTGAAGAACGCGCTCAACGGACGTATAGGCGCAAATTGCGAGAAGCCATCCTCGCAGCTGAGATCACCAGACGGTATACCAAAAATGAGATATTGGAAATTTATCTCAATGAAAATTTCTATGGCAACCTGGCCTATGGTGTTGAGGCAGCCTCGCAAACTTATTTCGGCGTATCGGCTAGTGATTTAGATTTGGGGCAGGCGGCTTTTTTGGCAGGACTGCCTCAGTTGCCATCGATCTATGATGTCTATACCAACAGAGATGTAACCCTGGAGCGACAGCAGACCGTGTTGCTGCTTATGTTCCAGACTAGCCAGGAGCAAGGCTGTATCTCTGTGGGAAATTCTCCAGAGCCGGTGTGCGTTGAGGCTAGTGTTGCAGCGGAAGCGGCGCGTGCTTTCGAGAGTTATGAATTCCGACCTCCTCTGATTCAAATGCGTTACCCTCATTGGGTTAATTTTGTGCGCTCCATTTTGGAAGCTCAATACGATCCGCAGACAATCTATCGCTCTGGCTTTACGGTGCACACCACCTTGGATCCCGGACTTCAGGACCAGGCGCAGGACGTTGTCACAAATCAAGTCAACTCCCTTGCTGACCGGCACGTCACCAATGGTGCCTTAGTAGTGATCCGGCCCAGTTCGGGAGAGATCCTGGCGATGGTTGGCTCAGCTGATTTCGATAATGAAGACATCGATGGCCAGGTAAATATGGCTGTTAGCCCACGCCAACCGGGCTCGGCGATTAAGCCGCTGACCTACATAGCCGCTTTCGAGAAAGGTTGGACTCCCTCGACCTTGTTGTGGGATGTAAAAACAGAATTTCCACCCTCTGGTGACCCCAATGATCCGCGTGACCCCTATGTGCCGGTGAATTACGACAACCGCTACCACGGCCCTATGACTGTGCGCACAGCATTGGCGAATTCGATCAACGTCGCCGCAGTGAAATCGTTAGATTTTGTGAAGATATATGATGATCCTGCAACCCCTGCGGAAGATGGGTTGGTGGCGATGGCGAAGCGATTGGGGATCACAACCCTGACGCGCGATGACTATGGTCTATCGCTGACCCTGGGGGGTGGAGATGTGTCTCTCCTGGAACTGTCCAGTGCTTATGCGGTATTCGCAAATGGGGGACGAAAAATCCCACCGGTTGCAATCACTCGTATCGATGATCATCTAGGTGAAATTGTTTATCAATATGAGCAACCTGTCGGCGAGCCTGTGCTTCAGCCGGAGCATACCTTCTTGATCTCGTCGATTCTCTCTGATAATGAAGCACGCACATGGATGTTCGGCGCGAACTCGCCGCTAAACCTGCCTTTCCAGGTGGCTGCAAAAACTGGCACCACCAATGATTTTCGCGATAACTGGACCATCGGGTATACACCGGATGTGGTTGTAGGTACTTGGGTTGGCAATGCCGATTACACTCCCATGCAGGGAACCAGCGGCTTGACAGGTGCGGCGCCAATTTGGAATTCGTTCATGCAAGCAGCAGTGCAGCAACTGACTGGCGGCAACCCGACCCGTTTCATGCCGCCTACGGGGGTTGTTGAGCAAGTTATTTGTTCGGTCTCTGGCACTGAGCCTTCCCAATGGTGCCCTAAACAAAGCAGCGAATATTTTGTTGCTGGTCAACCGCCGTTGCCTAGCGGTCAGGATTTATGGCAGAAAGCCAATATCGACACCTGGACGGGGTTGCTAGCCTCGCCCGCCTGTAAGGATTTCACCGACAACAAGCTTGGCTTGAATGTCAAAGATCCCTGGGCTGTAAAATGGATCAAGGAGACAGACCAGGGCAGGAGTTGGGCAAAAGATTTAGGATTCGACGATCCGATTTTCTTCACCCCTCAAACTGCTTGTGCCGAAACAGACTCCCGCCCGATCTTGGAGATAAATTCGCCTAGCGATGGCGTGGTGATCAATTCCAGCCCGCTTTCGATTTATGGCCGTGCCGATGCCACTAGCAACTATAGTGAGTTATGGTTGCAATGGGGCCGAGGCAATGATCCGGTGGATTGGGATCTGCTGCGAGAGGATAATGACCCCGTCAACCCGGCGGACGAATTATACGAATGGGATGTCAGCGATCTGGAAGCTGGGGTGGTCTCACTAAGGCTACGAGTTCTCAGCACCGAAGGAACCTTTGCCGAAAAGATCATCACATTAGATCTACAAGTCCCCACATCGACTCCAACCCCGACGGATCAACCCACGGCGACATTTACGTCGACAGCTACGTTTACCCCAACGCTTACTTCGACAGCTACATTAACATCGACGCCCACATTCACACCGACGAATACGCTGATCCCATCGGATACGCCCACGGCGACATCAACCGACGTTCCCACCGAAACACTCACGGAAACATTAATTCCTAGCGAAACTCCGACGTTGACGCCATCGGAAACCCCCTCAGAGACACCACTCCCGTCAGCGACGCCAACACCTTAAAAGCGGTCAACAGGTAGCGGTTAGCGGTCAGAGCAACATCTTATGCCGCTGACCGCTACCTGCTAACGGCTATCAGCTAACTGCTCATAACAGTCGAATCTGGGGTTCTGAATAGGTCAGGGGGTCTAATGTTAGCTGCTCTTCAAAATTCTCAAGCATGAGCATGGGGTTATCGACCAGGTAACGCAAGTGACGGAATTTAATGAATTTCCAGTCAGCGCTTATTGTCTCGCGCAGGATATAGTTGTTGTTCAACTTACAAGCGACGATGTTAGCGCGTCCGCCGGGGAGCACGATCAAAGCTTGGCCTTTGGGCTGTGGTTTGTAATGGATGATCTTGCTCAATACAGCGGAGGCAGTCAGGTAGAGCGTCGCATAGGGAATTTTTTTAGCATCGAGCCATTGCAATGTGATGGGGTTCTCAGCAATGCTAGTAGTCGACAAGCCTAGTTTCTTTCCCAAATCATGGATCAGGGCTGCAATGGTTTCAAGGTCCTGACGACGATTGGTAGGTGCATCCCCCTGGCGTAAATGCCATGAGCCGCTGTCGGGCGGCTGTTCTTCGGCATAGGATTCCAGGCACACGCGGATCAATTCTGTGTCTGGAGTATGCAGCCCAGGGAACGCGGCACAAAGGGTTTCGTCGAGCACACCGAAGGAGCAGCCCGGGTTTCTGAGTAGATAGTTCACTAACTCCATCTCGATTCGATCGGCAATGGGTAAGGTATCAGGTTCAAATTTATCCAGCCACCATGAACCCGACTCCAGCGATTGACCAGCCTCGAGATGCAAGAATCCTCCGCGGTATGAAATCACTTCTTCGATTGTTTTTTGGAGATCGGAGAAGCTTTCAGTAGGGGTACCAGATTGTGAAGTTTCTTGCGCATAGGCGTTCAGTCCTGCAGCTAGCACTGGTAAATACTCCGCAGGTTGGGCGTGCTCGATCAGATACTTCTGAGCTCCCAAGTTAATCGCATCATTCGTGCTTTTGGTCGTTTCGTTGGTTTTCTCGGAAACCCCAATTGTGTAGGATATCTGCGTTTGGCCCTCCGCCTGGCGCATGGCTGCACCTTGCAGATCAAGACCGGCAAAGTGGCCTGCACTCATTACGGCGGTGAGAAAGCCTGGTTCAGTTTCACTAATCAGACCCAGAAATGGCGTTTGCGATGAAAAACTTTCGTTGAGATCCTTCAGCGCGCTGTACAAAGCAACGCTGTGCCAGCGCCAACTGTAACGTTGACGACGCAACACCGATTTGAACGCCTCGGCTGCCTCTGAGCCCCACAGCCATCCCGTCCACAATGCGGAGAGGGTCCAGAAGGCCTGGTTCGGGCGCGGGAATGCAGTCAATACAGCGCCGATATGGAATTCGTCCAGGGATTCGGTCAGCTCCCTTATGCGCCCCTCAAACAGACATATCCCTCCTCCATTGGGGGGTGTGTCCGGCCAGATTGTCAGATGCAGGGGTGGGGCATCCGAACTCCATAGGTTCATGGCATCTTCCAACGCAAGCCAGATATTATTCTCACGATATCTGGGTGGAATAGTCAACTGCCTGGGGCGCTCACGTGCTGTGGGGTGTGGCCAAAGGGTATTGGCGGAGTCGAAAGCAGTCAACAGCAGGGCACTGAAATGATCTCGTTGTTCATCGGATAAGCGCAGACCATCGAGTTTGTTGATCAAAGTGCTCAAGATATAAACAGCTCGATCAGGGTAGACGTCCAAGGCCTCTTCGGCAAAAATTCGGTCTGGATCATTAAGCGGGGCGACACGTTCTAAGGCGCGGGCGCGGTGCAAGGCGCCCTCTCTGAACTGGGCAGCACGGGATTTGTCCGCTTCGGTGGTCTGGAATTCTCCTGATTCTTTGCAATGTGGACATGAGTAAATGCGTCCATAGGGGAATTGCCCATCATGCTCCCATAAGAACGCTTCGGCTTGTACGGTAGCGTCACAACCCTGACATTGGGTTTCATACAACGAGCGGATGTATGGCTCTATGCGCGTGTCCCTGAATTTTGCAGATCCCAAAGTGGCGAGGGCGGAATTTAGATCTGTGATGCGAAGTGGGTCGGCAATGCGCTTGAGAAGGAAAGCGATCATCGGGTTGTTGGCCGTCACCAAGACTTTGTATCCGCTTCGAGCAACTTCCTCCACCAGGAGCGGGGAAGCCCCAAAGGGATCCAGCACCCAGCCCTCCCGTGGAATCTGATTCTCCAGCCAGGCAGCAGCCACTCCCCCGGGGATTGGGGGGAGATACCTTCCCATGGGTTGATCTTTTTGCAATGTGCGTCCGGGAATGAAGGGAGGCGCGAGTAGTTTGGAATCCATCTTGTCATAATAGTATACAACAGGAATCGATGTGGTATATAATGGGCGAAGTTTTAACGCCAAAGAGCGCTTTCCACTCGCTCTTTGGCTACTCCAGTGCATGAGCACTGGAGAATTGAAGGTAACATTTATACTTTGGAGAAGTCTTTAGTGTCTAGAAAATTGAAAATCATGATGGTATCGTCCGAGTGCGTACCTTACGCCAAGTCTGGTGGCCTAGCCGATGTGGTTGGCGCGTTGCCGGGCGCATTACAGAAATTGGGTCACGAGGTCATTGTGGTGATGCCTAAATACCGCACTATCGCTGCGGAGAAGTTCGCCATTCAACCGTTACTGAGCCCGATGGGCGTCTGGATGGGTGATACTGAAGAATGGTGTGCAGTTCATCAGACGAAGACGTCCGAGGGAGTTTCTGTATATTTCATTGAGGTCGATAAGTTTTTTAATCGTGATGGCCTTTATCACGATGCGGAATTTAATGACTTCCTCGATAATCCCCACCGCTTTGCCTTTTTGTCACGAGCGGCTCTGCAGCTTTGCATAGATATCAACTTCATGCCAGATATCGTTCACGCGCACGATTGGCAAGCCGCCCTTACTCCAGCTTACTTGAAAGTGTGGCATTGGGATGATCCTATTTTGGGTGATGCAGCAAGCTTCCTCACAATTCACAATATTGGTTATCAGGGCGTTTATGATGCCGAGAATTTTGATTATCTCGGCCTGCAGTGGGGCAATTTCACCTCAGACAAATTTGAAGATCATGGCAAAATGAATTTCCTCAAGGGCGGCATTCATTATGCCGATATGGTCAATACGGTTAGCCCAACTTATGCTGTAGAAACGCGTACACCCGAGATGGCGTATGGTATGGCTCCTTATTTGAACGACAAAGGGGAGAATTATGTTGGAATTCTTAATGGAGTGGATTATTCACAATGGAATCCCGAAGTTGATCCCCTGATCCCCGCCAATTTCTCGGCAAAAGATTTGACAGGCAAGAAGACCTGCAAGCGTGAATTGCAGAAACGCTTTTATCTGCAAGAAGATGATAGCGTCCCTCTGATTGGCGTGGTAAGCCGCCTAGCAGATCAAAAAGGTTTAGATCTCTTATCCAAGGCAATCGAGGGCATTCTTAACAATATGTACGTGCAGTTTGTTTTGCTGGGTTCTGGCGATAAGCGATTGGAGCGATATTTTGGCCATCTCCCCGTTCGCTATCCGGGACGCGCCGGAAGCTATATCGGATACAGCAACGAACTTGCTCACTGGATCGAAGCTGGTGTTGATATGTTCCTGATGCCTTCTCGCTATGAGCCCTGTGGCCTAAATCAAATCTATTCACTGAAATACGGCACTCTGCCAGTGGTGCGTGCAACCGGTGGTTTAGATGATACCGTCCAGCAGTATGATGAGAGTAGCGGCGGCGGAACGGGATTCAAATTTCATGAAGCCAGCGAGCACGCCATTTATTACTCGGTTGGCTGGGCGGTAAGCACATATTACGATCGCCGTGATCATTGGGATCAGATGGTTCAGCGTGCCATGGGAGAGCATTTCTCGTGGGAAGATAGCGCTAAAGAGTACGAGAAGGCTTATTGGCGCGCGATTGAGAATAAGAAGGCTTTATAAGTAACTTTCCCGGAAATTCCAAGTTTCCGGGGAAATTGTAACTTACAATGAATAAAGGTATTCTGTACGGCTTAAGCTGTTACACGCTTTGGGGATTTTTGCCGATCTACTGGAAGATGATCGAACGCGTTCCATCGTTGGAAATCGTTGGCCATCGCACAGTTTGGTCGTTTGTTTTTGTGTTGGTTTATGTTGTGGTCACCAGAACTTGGGCTGGATTCAAACCCATTCGTGAAAACCGCAAGATATTGTGGATCTACCTTGCCACCGGTATCTTGATGAGCAGCAACTGGTTGATCTATATTTGGGCTGTCAATAGCGGCTATATCGTTGAATCTAGCCTGGGATATTTCATCAATCCCTTGGTGAATGTTTTGCTTGGCGTGCTGTTTCTGCGTGAAAAGCTGCGGCTGTGGCAATGGGTCCCAGTGGCTTTGGCCACTCTCGGTGTGGCATATTTAACTGTCAGTTATGGGCAGCTTCCCTGGATTGCTCTCAGTCTGGCGTTTACCTTTGGTTTTTACGGGCTGATTAAAAAGACGGCGGCTTTGGATTCGATTTCTGGATTTACCATTGAATCTGGATTTGTGATGATTCCCGCATTGGGGTGGCTGCTTTACCTGGAATTTGTGGGGAGAGGCGCGTTTGGGCATGGTCCTGCTCTGGAAACATTGCTCTTGGTCCTGGCAGGTGTAGCCACAGGTTTACCCCTGCTTTGGTTCGGCGCGGCCGCCCGGCGGGTTCATTTGTCAACGTTGGGATTCATGCAGTATATCGCACCAACTTTCCAATTCTTGATCGGTGTATTAATCTATGGGGAAGATTTCTCGCAAGATCGAATCATCGGGTTTAGCATTATTTGGACAGCGCTGTTGATTTTTTCTATCGATGGTGTTTTGCACCGGAGGAAGACAATTCCACCAGCATTTGCGGACTAGGCCGTGTTGGCATTTGGTAATTTCTCTCCAGAAATGCCAGGCTTCAATTTTAGCCAATCTCCCTAGCAAACAGCATAAATGTCAACATTACCTAGCCCTGGAGATATTCATGAAACTAGATTTACGACGCTTACGACAAGATATTCACTGGCTTTACATGACCGAGCATTTGGAGTTGGGCGATGAAGGCACTACCCGCCAGCTCGAAGAAGCCCGTCAATGGGATCTCTCTTCAACGCTGAGTGCCGGCGGTGTGATTGTCTTCCCTCACGCCGGTGTTGCCGACTGCGGCCAGCAGATCGCCGCTGCGGTACATGCCTGCCTGGATAGCGGTGCCGACCGCGTGTTAGTGGTCAGCGTGCTGCATGCCTTCTCCGACGAAATGGAAGAAGCCCGTCAGCGTGTGGCCGCTGGAGAAGACCCTGCTCAGTTCAAGCATTGGGGCATACAGGGGCCAGGAATAATTGGACGCCAAGATTGGCGCTTTGACCACGTACTTACCAGTTGGCGACATTTCTGGCAGGCGGAGACTCAACGTCGCGGCATTGAAGGTCCCGAGGTCATCGAGCGCTATCCTTATTTGGCGGGCGGGAAACCTGAGAATTTGCCCGGAATAGAAGAGTTAGCCGAGATTGCTAAGGATGCCGTCATCGTCACTACAGCGGATCCCTTCCACCACGGCATTGGGTATGGCGATGCCCCCGAAGATTCGCTGCATCCTGATGATGGTGGTCTCGAACTGGCACGTAAGCGCATTCAAGATGGAATTGACTTGCTCGGGGCTGGTGATTATTGGGGTTACAACCAGCACTGCATTGATGCCAAGAGCGACGCCCGCGACGCCGGGCAAGTCTTCCGTTTTTTGCGTGGCCCTATGAAAGGTGAGATCATTGACCTGGTCTACAGCGATGCCGCCGACCTCTACAAGCAGCCTGCGCCCACCTGGGTGGCGGGTGCATTGATCGAGTGGAAATTAGTTTAATTGCATGCAAACTAGTTCCCCCCAGGATTGGGGGGCTAGGGGGGCGATGCTGCAATGACGTATTGATTTATTAGGAGACCTCCAATGAAAAAATTCATTCGCAGACTTTCTTTCCTGGCAATAATGGGGTTTGGTCTGAAAGTGCTTGTTGATCGACTCTACGAGCACTTGCTTTTGGAAACCAAATTTGTTTTTGACCCCGATGATCTTCAAGAGATTGCCAACAAGGGGGCTGGTTTGCCCATTGGAGAGCGTTGGGATGTCATCCACCAGGAAATGATGCGCCGCTATCCTGGGAAGATTGCTCCGGATGTCCGCTGGATATTCAACAGCGCGGGTAATGTAGTCTGCCAGTTGGCCTTGGTGTACGGCTCCCCAACGGAGTATGTGGCATATTTTGGCACACCGATTGGCGAATCTGGTTTTTCAGGCCGCTATGGCCACGCAGATGTTTGGGACTTGATGGTCGATGGCAAAATGCTCGCTTTCACTGAAGGTCAATTCGAGCCCACGGAATATGGCCCCGGCGATTCTGCTTATCTCAAGCGCGGTCAGGGCAAGGGTGTTGCTTACGTGGGCAGCACCTGGATGATTGACTACGGGCGAGGTCTTCCACTGACCATGCTTCCCTTCGGGATCATCTTTCCATATCTTTTCAACACATTGGATGGAAAAAGCGCCTACAAACAACTGGAAGATTATGGACGCTTAGTCTTGAAAAACATTCTCTCCAAATAATTACTGCCAAACCAGTTGAATCAAGGGGTGGCACCTTGCCATCCTTTTTTGATTCATCAATCTACTTAAGTTGCCACAAATGGGTCAACATCCTGAAGGGAGACGCCTTACCATAGCCTTCGAATAAGCGACACTTTGTTACGCTCCGCTCATGCAGTTATTGACGAATATTCTCGCATTTGGGCGTCGCAGTCGAAGGATAATTGAACAAGATAGCAGCTTTGGCTAATCTAGAAAAAATATTAGCTTTTTGATAGCAAACGAATAGGTTTATTTGATCCGAGTAGAGTAAATTATGGTTGGCCCAATACAGCATGGATAGCGACGTATTCTTGGTTTATAAAAATTTTGGTAACTACCAAGCCATGAAAATCAAATAAAGGGCTAACGAAAAACAAAC